>JAPPDO010000201.1 GCA_028821635.1 Ekhidna sp. | reverse complement strand
TTTAAACAATGATTTTCGAGTTGTAGAATTTAATATCCGTTTCATAATTTTATTATTTAGTAATTAATTAAGGTGCAAACATAAAACAATTAGTTAAAGATGCAAACGTTTTTGCAAGTTTTTTTTTAATTTTTTTTCTCAGGGTGTAGTCTGTCTTGAACGGGGTTTATTTGATTTTAAGGATTACCGTGATTTTTATTTTTGTTCGTATCATGCCTTCGCTAAACATATTAATAACGATTGAACCACAAAGGGCACCAAGAAGCCACAAAGGGCACGGAGAGAGATCTGCAAGAACCTCAAAATGGGCTGCAAGAATTCCGGAGTAAATTGCCCGCTTCCAGTTAGAAACTTATGAAATAGCCCGATACCGGAGTAAAAGACCTTTTACCGGTTCGGTTTTTTTGCGATTTAATTTACACATCGGTGAGTGTTATCCTTATTTAAAAAAAAAACATTGTATGAGAAGAATCAGTTAGTTAAAATCTATCTATGTCAAAGGCAGGAAAAAAACATTGGCAGTGATGATCTTAATTTGCACAAGATGGCAAGTACAGCCACGGAAGCGGTTGAGGTGCTGATAAATTCTAAAATGAACATAACCTTGGCCCAAACTTTTAACAATTAAATCTTTAGTTGCTATTTCGATTTGAAAAAAAGAGAAGAGATCATTGAAATTATTGGTGCACGAGAGCATAATCTAAAAAATATTACTTCAAAAAAAAACAAAAAAAATCACCACAAAACTTGACATTTATTGTTTTATTAATTAACATTGCTATCTATTTGATTTACAAATAAATAGTGAAAAAAAAAATGAGTAAATACACAAAAGCTAAAACATTAAGTTTGTTTCAATTAATGACTTTATACCCAACTAAAAGAAAGTGCTATAAGTACTTTGAAGATCAGGTTTGGAACAAAGAGGTTGCTTGTAGCAAATGTGGATTCAATTCCAAACTTAAAAGACAAAAAGACGGATTTAACTACTGGTGCGGTGACTGTCGGCAATATTTCAACGTTTTCACAAATACTCCACTTGAAAGAAATAAAATAGACCCTCGCAAGTGGTTATTTGCAGGTTATTTAATGCTTACGTCTCGTAAAGGAATTTCTAGTTTACAATTAAGCAAAGAGTTAGACATTAAACAGTCTACGGCTTGGTATATGATGCACCGGTTAAGATTGGCATGTGGCAAAGCCAGCCCCTTGCTTAAAGGTGTGGTTCAAATGGATGAAAGCTATATTGGAGGTAAAGAAGCAAACAAGCATTCGGACAAAAAGATTCCCGGATCGCAAGGTGGAGCCACTAAAGATATTGTCATGGGTTTTAGAGATAGTTCCGGTAAAGTAAAAGCTGAGGTTATTCCTAATACTCAGCAGAAAACATTAAAAGCTAAGATTCATAAAAATGTAGCCAAAGACGCTGTAGTATGTACTGATGAGTTAGGAGGATATGCCAGTTTATCAGACGATTACACGCATTTAAGGGTCAATCATTCTGCAAAGGTGTTTGTCAGTGGCATGGCCACGACCAATGGAATAGAGATTTTTTGAGTCTTATTAAAACGTGGATACTACGGGACTTACCACAACTTCTCTACTAAGCATCTCAATAAATATGTCCATGAGTTTACTTTTAGACAAAATGAGGGTAATTGTAGTATTGACACGCAAGACAGACTAAACAGTCTGTTTGGTAATATGACAGGCAAGTCAATTACATATAAAGAATTGGTCAAATGAAAACTAACCGTTTTTATGTTGGAGATGCTGTTTCTGTTATGGATAGTTTTGTGCCCAACTCTATATCTTTAACTGTAACCAGCCCCCCTTATGAAGATTTAAGAAAATACAATTACTCATAGAATGTATGAAAATAACTGTACAGATAAGTCTTAAATCTTACAGAGGAGAAAGTAGTATATATTAAACAATGAAGTTTTAAGCAGGGAAATTTGGATTTTCAATTATGGCAAACGAAAGAAAAACAGAACAATTAGTTCGCAAACATTTTGAAAAATTTGCAGACAAAATAGTTATCGAAGAGCAAAGATCAGAAAATGCTAAAATTAACAAGTTACTACAAACTGCCTCGAAAAAAGGCATAGGACAAGGTTATCCTGAATTTATCATTTCTTTTAAAGAAAATTCAGATTTATTAATTGTCGTAGAATGTAAAGCAGAGGTTACGAAACACGAAAGTAAAAACAGATTAAAGTATTCGGAATACGCCGTTGACGGTGCTTTACTGTACGCATCATATTTATCAAAAAGTTTTGATGTTATAGCTATCGCTGTAAGCGGTGAAACGATGCAATCATTAAAAATATCTCATTTTTTACATCTGAAATCAGAAAAAAAAGCAACATCAAAATTTGACGATAAATTTTTAAGTGCGGAGGACTACCTAAAAGGCTATGAAAATAGTGAAGAAAAGTTTAGACAGGATTATAACAACCTTCTTGAATTTACTAAGGAATTAAATTCAAAACTACACACTTATAAAATACTTGAAAGCCAAAGAAGTTTATTAATCAGTTCAATCTTAATAGCACTAGAAAATAAAGCATTTGAAAAATCTTATAGGGTTTATAATAATGCAGAAAACCTTGCAAATTTCTTAACCCAAACGGTTTCAAATGAATTGGAGAATACGAATATTAAAGGTAAAAAATTGAGTGTGATAAAGAGGTAGACATGTGGATTAAAAAAAAGAAGAGTATTAAGAGAGATAATTGATGAAATAGATGAGAATATCAACTCATTTATGAAAACACATAGATATTTTGATGTTCTTGGTCAGTTATACATTGAATTTTTACGGTATGCCAATAGTGATAAGGGGCTTGGGATTGTTTTAACTCCGCCACATATAACCGAGTTGTTTTCCGATTTAGCCAATGTTAATAAAAATTCGATAGTTTATGATAATTGCACAGGCACAGGGGGATTTCTAATCAGTGCAATGAATAAGATGATTGAAGATGCAAAAGATGACCAAGAAAAAATTAATGAAATTAAAAACAATCAGTTAATCGGAACAGAATATCAATCGCATATTTTTGCACTTGCAATTTCCAATATGTACATCCATCAAGATGGGAAAACGAATGTTATAAATGGTAGCTGTTTTGATGAAGAGATAATAAAACACGTAAAAGAACGAAAACCGACAGTTGGCTTTTTAAATCCCCCTTACAAATCCAATAAGAAAACAGATACAGACGAATTAGCATTTATCTTAAACAATTTAGAGTGCTTAAATGATGGCGGTACTTGTATCGCCATTGTTCCAATGCAAAGTGCATTAGCAACAAATGGTAAAGTTTATGAATTAAAAAAGAAGTTATTAGAAAAGCACACGCTTGAAGCAGTTTTGTCTATGCCGGATGAGCTATTTTTTAATTCAAAGGTAGGGGTGGTTTCTTGTATTATGGTATTTACAGCACACAGACAACATCCTAAACACAAAGAAACTTATTTCGGCTATTACAAAGATGATGGTTTTGTTAAGAGAAAAACAAAAGGACGAATTGATGCTTACGGAAAGTGGGATACAATAAAAGAAAAATGGTTATTTAATTATATTAATAGAAAGCGAGAACCCGGATTAAGCATAAATAAAAGTGTAACCGCAGAAATGGAGTGGGTTGCTGAAGCTTACATGGAAACTGATTATAAGAATTTAAGTGATGAGGATTTTGAAAAAACTATTTTGAATTATGTAACTTTTTTACATAACAACAGGCTTATTGAGTAAATATCAGAATTTTAGAAATAAAACAATGCAAGGATTAGCTAAAATATCAGACTTATTTGAAATAACATATGGCGTTAATCTTGAATTGGTTAATATGTCAGAATGTGAAATGAACAATCCCAATGCAATACCATTTGTTTCTCGAACAGAAAAAAATAATGGCATTTCTGCTTTTGTTGAAGAGGAGATTGATATTAACACAAGTCCGGCACATACCTTATCTGTTGCAGTAAGTGGTTCCGTGCTCTCAACGTTTTATCAACCTAAAAAATATTATACAGGCTTTCATATTTTTATTTTGATGCCTAAAATAAAAATGTCAGTAATTGAAATGTTGTTTTACGCTAAGTGCATAAATTTTAACAAATACCGTTATAACTATGGAAGGCAGGCAAATAAAACATTAAAGGAGTTACTTATTCCAAGTCAAATTCCTTCAAAAACAAGAAAACATCTTGATTTATATTTTAAAGAACAATTAAATTTAATTTCTCAAAAATCCTTCACTTTAAACAGTATAAGTTTAAATTCTACAAAGTGGAGAATGTTTAAACTTACCGATCTGTTTACCATAACAGGAAGTAAAACAACCCCATTATTAGAATTAGAAGAATATGGAACAGGGGGCTTCTCTTATGTTACTACACAATCAACAAACAATGGAGTTGAAGGATTTTATGATTTCAGTACGGAAGAGGGGAATGTCTTGACCGTTGATAGTGCCGTGTTAGGTTATTGCTCCTATCAAGAATTGAATTTTTCAGCAAGTGACCATGTGGAAAAGCTGATACCAAAATTTGATATGAATGAATATGTTGCAATGTTTTTAGTGACAATAATAAACTTAGAAAGATACAGATATAATTATGGTAGAAAATGTAGTCAAGCGAGAATGAAGGAAATAAACATTAAGTTACCTTCAAAAAACAGTGAACCTGATTTTGAGTTTATGGAAGATTACATTAAAACTTTACCATATTCATCATCAATTAAAATGAAAGAAATAGAATAAGCACCTATGGTAATTTCAAGAAAGTGGTTAATCGTACTCGTAAAATCAAAGAAAAATAAACAATGCCAATAAACAAGAAAAAATTAGATCAGTTTGCCAAAGGATTACTCAAGCTAAAAAGCGTAGAACACAAGCGACCCAAAGAGCCAACCAAGGCAGACCTTAACCGAAAGTTTGTCATGCGTTTAGATAAAAACGGAACACCTTACATGAAAGAAGTGTAGTTTTAATTTGTCAAGTTAAACGGATAATTCCCTAAAATATTATAACCTTAAATTATCTTGAACCATTATGTAAATACCTACAGAGGCATTGATTTTGGCTTGGGCGCAAGTAGTAAATGTGGATTAAATATTAAAGATTCATACGGGTCTTGGCCTTTTGGTGGAGGGAGTAATCCCGAAGACTTAGGTCAGGATATCAGATCAATGAGTTCTAGCGAAGTTAACAAAACTAGAGGTCATGCAAAGTTAAATAGTGGCAGTTGTAATTAATGTGATTTTTCTGCCAATTAGCAGTGTTTTGTGTTTCGGTCAGGAAACCCATATAATAAATGAGTACTTAAATGACCTGAAAAATGTTGATTGCTCTGTAGATAGTATTCTATCAAAATACCATAAATATACCTTAAGTGACTCAAGTGGGCAAGAAATCTTCAGAACGATTTATGAAGAAGGAAAATCAACTATAATATTTGAGAAAATAGAAATAAAATATATTCCAAATGAGAGCTATTTGCCAAAGCAACTTAATAACCTTGTTTGGAATGGTCATCTTTACTTATTCTACTCTAAAAAAAGAGGAGGTAAATATTTGTTTCCCGTATTAATTAGAGATAATAGAATAAAAGGGACAATTATATTAAATAAAGGAAAAAGTAAATGTTTCTTTGAAGTGTAAATGTTTCTGACACAATGCACAGAGAATAGTTGGTTTAGGAAAGTTTTTAAGAGTAGGCGAGTATGAGTGCATTTCAAACTGTAATTAGGGTATGAATTGAATGCTTTGTAACTGTACTGATTTTGGTATTCAGTATTCAAAACAAGCTGGAATTAAGCTAAAAGACAGTTATGGAAGCTGGCCCGGCGGAAGCGGAAGCAATCCGGGTAATTTAGGCGAAGATATTAGAAAGCTGAGTTCTAATTTGAATTATGAAATTATTAAATCCGGTGGTCATACTCTAGGAAATTCATGAAACTGCAATTAATATTTCAAAGAATGAAGGTTTTTAGTGTAATTTAAAAACTATGGTTTACTTCATGCAATGGCCTAAAGTATTCTAACTAGAGCAAGGCGAGGAGGTTGATAAAGAAGAAAGTCTGATTTAATACATTTCGGGAATACTCTAAACGAAAAGTTAAATCATTAACAAGGACTAGGTCCAGCCCGGCTCCGTAACTATATAGGTACCTATCACTGAGTAGTTCACTTCCGTCATACTCTGGATACCCTCTTGCATATCCCTGATCGAAGTATACTTTGCCGTACATAGTGAAAGGGAAAGTCTGGAACTGTCGAATCGGCATTATTCTGCTGATATTCCATTTTTTTGCAATCAGTTTGTATTTAATCTCATTGCGCTGAATCATGTAATTACTGCCTTCTATTACGTTTAAGTCATAACCTCTAAGCACCTCGAATAAAAATCCTATTTTGTAGTAGTTATAATAGGCACGTTCTTCAGGGAAGGTAGACAGTATCGAGACATCACTCGCAGCATAAAATCCCTTTTTAAGATTCCAATATTTAGACGCTGCCAGCCTAACTCTCCAATAATCCACACCATCATTATAAATTCCGAGTCCATGCTTAAAAATCCCCACAAAAAGCCTTTGGCCCTCGGTGGGATAGTTGATGTTATCTCTTTTATCAAGAAGGAAGGAATGTCCAAAATAAAAATGTCGCTGCGTGGTTCTCCCATCTCCTAAGTAGTTGGGATTGAGACGAGCAAGTGTATCTGCTACTTTAACGTGAAAGTAAGCCAAAGTCGTGCGGTGAAACGTATAAAAATAGCTTCGATAAGAATGCCTTACAAGATTTCGGGAAACCTTCCTTAAGTCCTCATCAATTTCTGAAGTAAAGCGTGGCACATTCTTGATAGTCGTAAAAGCGACGTTTTTTGCTTCGCTGTAGCTCAAGTCTAATAAGAGTCCATTACGTTGCTTTTTATCTATGTAAGGGATATTGTATCGCAGGTTAAATACGTTGGTAAATCCGGTTTGTAAAACAACCCTTAGAAACTCCCTTCTTCCCCTGAAGTTAAATTGATGGACTCTTACGCCATAGTTTACCCGGCTAAGGTCTCGATTCCGATTTACCCACCAATCATTAAAATTCCGATCAATTAATCTGAAAATAGGAGAAGGATAAAAGTACCATCTCTCATCTCGGAGATATTGATAAGCGAAAGATTTACCTCATTGAAAAGGTTGGTATTGTAGATGCGTATTTTATTCCAAATGAATAGGCTATCAAATTGAGTGAAAAGAAGTGAATCTCCAACATTAAAGCTCAGCTCTCGGGTAATAATTCGTTCTTTAGTTTTCCTGTTTCCTTCAATAGAAATCTTTTCTATACTAATCCATTCGGTTGAGTCCTGACCATGCCCGCTATGTAGAACAATTATGATCAACGGTAAAGTCAGTAAATTTCTCAGGAAGGGTCTCATCAACAGAATCTTGCGATGCTTCATCTTGGAAGCTCAGCAAACAGAATGAATTTCAATAGCAAGCAAAAATATCTCTTCTTATTTTTGTGACTTATGCGAATTGTAAGGAAAATACTGATCGCCCCCATTCAATTATATCAGTACACGCTGTCGCCCTTATTTCCCCACTCATGCCGATTTACACCCACTTGCTCTCAATATACAAAGGAAGCTATCCGAAAGTATGGAATTAAGGGCGTTTGGATGGGCATTAAGCGTACTGGCAGATGCCATCCTTGGGGTGGGTGTGGCTATGATCCGGTGCCTTGAGGTTGTTTTGTTTTAAAAGCGTTGGGAATAAACTTTGCTACAATAAAGAGCTTAATTCTAAGATTTAAACCAAAAGGTATCATAATTTCATTAGGATCATTATGATTTTTTAGTAGTAGCTAGTCGCAGAATATTTTTAATTGCTTTCTTTTTTATTTCCAAATATTGAAAGGCTAAAATGAGCAAAAAAGGCTCAACTGGAAGTCTCATTCTTGAACCACTTCCTTCTACAATAAAGGATGGCCCTATAATTAAGAAAATGAGGGACAAAAATACAAAAACAAACAGGTATTCTTTTTTTGAGAACTTATAACACAGATATAAAAATCCCAACAATAATATAATAGCATTTAAAAAGTATAAAATATAGTATCCAACCCACATTACAGTAAATGAACTTCGCATAGTAGCTTTACTTACTTTATGATTTTTTAAAACCATATATTGTTCATCACCCATATATGTTCTTACTATCTCTTTATGGTGGGGAGATAAAAGATGTTTCGTCGCAACTCTTACCCAGTATAAGATAGCTAATCTGGGATTATTAAATACTACCTCAAAAAACCTGTCTTTTCGTAGTTTATCTTGAGTTATCCAATTATTCTCAGCATCAATTTCAGATTCCCACAATACATATTTCTCCTCTTCTCCGTTTCTTGACATGATTTCTTTTACTGAATATTCAAACATATTTATACCTAAAACACTAGACGGTGAAAAGACCCCATAAGCATTGTATAGCCTGAAAGAAGATAAATTGCACATCAAAAGAAGTATTACAGATGATGCCCATATTACTCTTTTGGTTTTTATCTGTATCCACAAATTATGCTCTTTTGCCACGTAAAGAAGCAGTAAGAAGTGAACGATTGGATAAAGAATCAGATTAGGTCTTATCAAAGCGGCAAATGAAAGTGCTATTACACTGAGTATCATCAGGTAGTTTTTCTTGGTGGTTATGGAAATAATACTGAGATACATTCCAAGTAAAAGAAAAGAGGCGCAAGGCATATCTGTTAGCACATACATACTTTTTGTGAAGTACCCTCCCAACAACATTAATGTGATGATTGAATAAAATATCGTCCTTTTCTTGCTTTTTGGGAAAATCGCTGTGCCTATTCCGTAGGCGATCGGGTATATTAACGCTCCAAGCAGAATCTGAAAAATTAATAACCCGTAATACCAATACGCCCCTAATGTCGCCTTGAAAAGGTAAATAATTAACGGATACCCGATAGTTCGAAGATGATCCGGTTCATTCTCTTTGCCGAATACGCCATACGCTAAAAAGTTATCCGCAGAAGCGATATAACCTACTGTGTCTAAAGAATAATCCAGCGAAACTATTCTCATCAACTGATCATCATCCTTCTGAAGGAAATCAGACAAGCTGCTACCGGTGCTGCAAACAATTAACACATACACGATATGCACTACAAGACCAATAATAAACAGCTTTTTAAAGGGATTCATTTTCATGCTAGTATTCCATCCTCATTGAACCAAAACATCTTTGATCTTCCCATCCTCCTGATATTCAGTATCGGTGTTGATCTCCCACAGATTAATGGGTTTTCTATCTGCAATTTTGTCAGCCGCCAACAGCCCCATTAATATGGAATGATCCTGATTATTGTATTTGAAAGCTCCATACCTCCCGATTAAAATTAAACCCTTTATTTTATCTAAAAAGTCAATAATCACCTTCATATTCTCCTGATAACCGCTCTCATAAACAGGATAGCATTTGGGAACCTTCACAACTTTGGCATTTAAAATTTTATCTTCACCAGAAATCAGATTGATCTTATAAATCTCATCTTTAGCTATTTTTATCACATGATCCTCCCCCGTAGTCCATATCGCCTCATCCTCAAAACACCAAAACTCCATGCACAAAATGGTGGTCTTTGAATCCCGATTAAGACTAGGGCACCAGTTTCTAAAATTGGTAACTCTGCCATGACGCACATCCGGCGAATGAATGTACAACCAGTTGTCAGTAAATAAATCCAGCCGGTTGATTTCTAAATAAACTAAGATGGTATTTCTAAAATAAAGGCTCTCAGCCGCTTTTTTCACTTCTTCAGGCACCCTCTCAAGGCCGCTTATCAGCGATGTAATAGGCATAGTTGAGACAATGGATGTTGCATATTTAAGCGTTCCGTCCTCTAACTCAATCCCTTTCACTTCATTTTCTTCCTGATTCAGAACAATGCTTTTAATGCGAGTCTCTAAAACAACTTTTCCACCCTTATTCACCACATAATCAGCCGCACGTTCGTACAAAGTGCCTGACCCATTTTTAGGGTAAGCAAACTGATCAACTAAGGTTTTATGTTTATTCCCTTTATTTCCAACAACAGCAGATTTTACCGCTGCCAAAAGCGTGAGGGTTTTTATTCTTTGAGCGGCCCAGTCAGCATCAATCTGAGTACATGCTATCCCCCATAGTTTTTCAGTGTAATGCTTAAAAAACATCTCATACAACTTCTTCCCAAAAGCATTGGTCACCCATTCTTCAAAATTTTTAGGATTTTTCAACGGTTTAATCAGCCTCACCCCAAAAAACCATAAAATCAGCAAGATTTCCAGTGGAGATAAGTTGGTTAAGACATTACTTAATTTCAGAGGATAGTTAAAATACCGTTGTCTGTAATAAATGCGCGTTTGCCTTTCAACCAGTGTGAAATCTTCTTTGATGAGTTCAGTAAAAAAAGCATTGATTTCTTTTTGCTTTGAAAAGAAACGATGTGGGCCTAAGTCCACTCGCTGCCCCCATAGTTCAAAACTCCTTGCCATTCCTCCGATATTTTTGCTGGCTTCGTAAATCTCTACTTCTTTCCCTTTTTTTGCTAGCGCATAGGCACAACTTACGCCGGCAGGTCCTGCACCGATGATAATAGTCTTGTTTTTCAAGGTGTTTGTTTGTTAATGTCTTTTAATAAAGACTACTTAATTTTTGCAAGTCTATGTTAAGGAATAACAATTTGAAATTCCGGGCTACTTACGACCTCTGAGAGATTTCTTGCTGTCGTAAATCAGGCTCCCTTTTCGGTCCCACTCCCTGCTGATGTAGGGAGTAAACTTAAAATCAAAGGGCTCCTTCGGATAAATTACCTCTCTTTTAATGCGCCTCCCGTCATAGTATTCTCTCCATAGTCCGACCTTATGGTCAAATTTGTATTCACCAAAAACTGCAATAGATCCATCTTTGTGAAACGCCCAGTAATCACCATTCCTTTCTTCATAATGCACCGGAACGACTTCCCTGAGCTTCGTCTTGTTAAAATCGTAATATGCCAGCTTGGATTCTTGAGGCCATCCTTTCCACCAATACTTCTTTTCTTGCAAAATATCATGCCTGTTAAAACGAACCCATCTGCGATGCTTCATTCCTTTGTAAAACCATCCTTCCTCCAGCACTATCTCACCAAGCATTTTTTTATAGGAACCATGCAATACTTTGGCTGCATCTTGGTCTATTCGTAATGAATTGACAAGTTTTTTCTTTTTTGTATCGTACCAATAGAAATCTCTGGCATACTCGGGAGGATTTTCATATTTCTTTAGCACATGAAAAAGCTCAATAACAACGTCTCTTCCATATTTGGATCGGGTAAATCCCTTTTTTGTTTTGATTCCGAAGAATACGTTTCTTTTTACCTTCTTCTCTTTTGCCGCCGGATCAATTTTGGCTTCCTCTTCCTCAGCTAAGTCAAGTGTCAGCGGCGTGTCATAATCCACTTTGAAAATATCATCCAGTGATTCTTCCTGTGAAACGGATGGAACTACCAACAAAAAGGATGAGCAACAGAATAAAATTCCTTTAAAGATAGTATTACTTTTCACCTGTTTTTGGTTTATTTTTAGAAAATAACGCACTCATCAAGAGTTTATTGGCACTCTTCCAAGCAAAAATAAACTCACAGAATGAAATTATATGCTTATTTTTACTTTTTAATGCCAGAATTAAATGCAAACAAATAAAGAGTTTTGGCAAATAAAAAACTAAATGACCAAGATAATCTCTCATAAAGCCGTCAGAACACGGAAAAGTTGGGTTAGTAAAATTGAAAAATCTCAGGGTGCATTTTACCACGACGTTAAACGACTTGAAAACGAACTGGCTCAAGAAATAAAAAAAGATGGGTATCCCACTCTAATTAATCACTTGAGATAAAACCTTTAGGTTAAGTCGGACAGCTAAAAATCAAAAAGATTTTAGCTATTGTTAAGATGAAGTAGATTAATACTAAAACTACAAACAGTCCCAAATGCCATGCTAAAGACTGTTTCAAGAATGGAAGGAATAATGGAAAACAACACCATTAACGGACATCATGCCGATATAATTTTACCGCTTTCCTGTTAGGCAGCTACTCCCTCACAAACTTCAACAACCGCCCGTCCGGTAGCTGCACAAGGTACAGACCGCTGCGCAGAGATGCTATGTCCATTTGGGTGTTGGTGGTGCCTTCCAGCAGAGGCTTTCCGCTTAGGCTTACTATTTTAAACGTG
>JAPPDO010000231.1:3631-12285 GCA_028821635.1 Ekhidna sp. | reverse complement strand
GTTCGGATCATGGAAGCCCACGAAAATTACGATCGACAGCACCAAGACATTAGAACAGAGAATGGAATTGAATATGGAGATGTGATAAAGGGAGTAAACTTCGAGTATGCGAAGAAGCTGACAACTGTAAATGTCATTACACTAGCGGCTCTTGCTTCAGCACCGCCAGAACCTAAGAATGTGGCAATTTCAGGTGCTGTTGAGCCTTCTACAACGATCTACTGGGATAAATCAGCGGATGAAGACCTTACTGGGTATCGTGTTTACTTTAGAGACACCACGTCTCCGACATGGGATAATTATTATGATGTGGATAAAGATGCCACTCAGTATACTCTGGAGGGGATTGTGATAGATAACTTCTTCTTCGGAGTAGCTTCAGTAGGTAGGGATGGCAACGAAAGCCTCGTCGTATTTCCGGGAGAAGTCAGGCGATAGAGGTAGAATTAGGAAAAGATTCGGCTTCTTCAGTTCATTCACTGAAAGTGCTTAATTTTAATCTGTGTGAGTTTACGCTTAGTATCCAAGGGGAAGTCACCCCTCATTATCCAATCATAATAACCAGGCTCTTTATTAAGCACCTCTGCAACAGGCTTCCCCCGGTGTTTCCCGAAATTAAAGGTTTCAACCCCATCCTTTAGTATCATCCTTCCTGCGAAATCTATCCGGTTGGATGTAGTCAAATCATGCAGCATTGACATATCATTTTTAAAAATTGCGACCCTTTTCCCAAGATTATCAAAAGCTTCTTGTCCGTCATACTTTTCAACTTGTGCCACCAGTACCTCATAGGTTGCTTTTGTGTCAGCTAATGCAGAGTGTGCGTTTTCTAAGTCTTTATCGCAATAGAATTTGTAAGCAGCCGTCAGGTTTCTCTTTTCCATTAAATGAAAAATCTTTTGTGCGTCTATGATTTTCCTATTTTCTACCTCAAAGTCGACGTTGACCCTCAAGAACTCCTCTACCAACATGGGTATGTCAAACCCAAGAACGTTAAAGCCGGCCAAGTCGCAACCTTCCAGGAATTGAGCAAGTGACTTCGCCATTTGCTTAAATGTTGGCTCCTCTTTTACATCATCATCATAAATCCCATGGATTAAACTGGTTTCATAAGGGATTGGTATCGTCGGATTTATTTTTCTGCACCTTTCCTCCACAGTACCATCAGGCAGTGCTTTTACCATTGCAATCTCTACGATTCTGTCTTGAGATATAGTTGTTCCCGTCGTCTCAAGATCGAAAATAACTAAAGGATTTTTTAAATTAAGTTTGAGCAAGTCAGCAGCGTTTAAGTTCTAAAGAGGTTTCCGGATGTTTTCTTTGGGAATTATATACTATTCGCCCCAATTTTTTGAAAAGGAATTATATACTTAAATAACCTGATTCTTTTTTCCTTATATTATCGCTAGTTAGAGCATTCAGCAGTTATCTTGATTATTTTACACCTTTTCTGCGGTTAGCTTGTTTGCTGACCATTTGCAAATTGTCTAGGGTTGTTTTACCGCCATCTCTCCACGCTATGATATGATCGGCTTCCATTTTATCTATAGGCATTGCTTCATCTGTAATAGCACACTTACCCCCCTGCCGTTCATACATCTCTCGCTTTTGTTTCTCGGTAAAGGTGCGTATATTCAGGTGATGCTCATCACCGCTAAGCAGATACTCATATATGCCTTTCTTGCTGGTTACATCTTCATCTTCCATAAGACGGTGTATTTCTACCTCTAGCTTATCGGGGTCATAGGTTTCATTGCTATACTTGTCGTAGATATACCCCCACTCTACTCCCTTCATTTCCTTTCGTTTTTTTGGAAATGTCTTTTTTACCCAACCTATAACAGATTCAAAATATGCCCATAATTCTTTAGCATCTGGATCATGCTGGTGTCTTGCCATATAATTTTCAATCTTGCCTTTGCTTAACCATTTAATAGCGGTCTCAAGATATTCTTGTCTAATAGGTGATCCTGTTAAATAATCGCTACCTAACCGATAAGCAGCACTGCTACTCTTGCTGAAATAGCGTTTCGCGTTTGTTGTCCAAGACCCCGCATAGACAGCATTACGTAGCTCTTGGTTCGTAAGTTTTTCACCAGCGATATTGATCGTCTTAAACCATTCTAGCTTCTCACTATCAGTACCGCTACATTGATAGATCATTAGCTTGTAGTTGAGAATTTTTTCTTTTTGATCAGAAGTTAAAGCATGAAAATACAAAGGAACATTATTAAAATATAAACCCTTAACTGAAAAATCACCTGTAACATATTGAGCGATAGATATGGTGCGTTGTTGCCCATCAATGATCTCAAAACTACCATCATCTCTGACTGCCCAATACATTACATTAAGGGGGAATCCCTTGCCAATAGTGTCAATAACAGCCTCTCTCTGTTTGTCTCTATAGACAAATTCACGCTGATAAGGTGGGCGTATATCTAGCTTACCACCGTAGCCAACAACACCATCATCACCATTATCTTCATAACCTTCGCATAAATCTCTTACTGTGATCTCTTTTAGTTCAACTTCCATGAATCATAATCCTTTATGCTTAATCACAATACGGCAATACTTATTTTTTCCTTTTACTGTGCCATGATTGTCTTTTATTAGTCCATGTTGTTTATGTGGTAGCTCTGGACGCAAACGATACTCATTGGCATCTAATATCTCAAATTGATCTGGATTAAATTTATCTAAAAAAGTAATAGGCACACCCATTGCGCCATCATACTCTTTTGGTATATCCAGCACCTTATCAATATTGATAGCGTCATAATTATCATATTTTGGATAGTCTTCTGGGGTATATTCTTCTATCAGTATCAGCTCTTCATGACGCTTTTTATAATCTAAATTTGTAAACCAACGAACACCTTTCACACGAATAAATTTATTTCCGTTCTCATCTACTCTATAAGTTGCTGCTTCCAATGGGTAAGAATCAGGTACACCAAATTCTCTATCTCCACTTGTAATGCTAGGGCCTAACCATAATTTATTATCCTTAATAAAAGGAAATAATTCTTTATAAGTGATTGCATTAACATTACCTATTATCAGAAATTGTTTATCATATTCAATCAGTTGAGCAACAAACTCTCTAAATAATGAAAACGGTGGATTGGTGCAGACAATATCTGATTCTTTCAGCAATTCTATACATTCATGACTTCTAAAATCACCATCACCTTCTAAGTAATGTATCTGAATATCTTCTTTTTGTGGTCTGCCTGTCGGCTCTTTTGTACCTATAAAACCAAGTGATAAGCCTGTATCACAATCATGACGACTAAATAAATCTGGAGTGTTGCTTCTATAGCAAGTTGCGATTAGTTTTTTCAGCCCAAGCTGATTAAATTTAAGAGAAAAATAGCGAAAGAAATTGCTGATTGTCGGATCATCGCAATTACAATAAATCACTTTGCCCCGAAAATGATCTTTGTAATGCTTACATTCCTTCTCAATATCAGTCAGTTGAGTATAAAACTCATCTCTCTTTTGCCTCTTGGCTTGTTGTAAATCTCTATTTTTTGCCATAATTTTTGTCCGTTTTTCTGCCTATCTTACTAACCCTAACGAAAAAAATCTACTAATAAAACTCTCTCTATATTATACATACTCTTTTATAAAGAACAAATTTACTCCCCCCGCCCCTCACATATCAAAGGAATCCGGATCAGCCTATCAAAATTATGCTTAAAATTTGGGGCAAATAGTATATAATTCCCTTTTCTTTCTATCAGCTCAAAGATAACGTTTGAATAAAAAAGGTTGGATTTAGAAGTGTGGAAAAGTCAGGGAAACTTGTGGACTATTTACTCGCTCATAACGAGCGGACAGTCTACTTTCGTAAGTCATTAATGGATAAAAAAATAATCTCATTAGGGTAACTAAATGGAAGAATTTCAGCAATCATCAACAACCGGAACGCCTGCCGCCTTTGTTAAAAGTCATCGGCTTGGCATCTCTTCACTCAGTGAACACTTAGGAAAATTACCCCCGCAGGCCGTTGAGATTGAAGAAGCTGTGTTAGGTGCGCTGATGTTAGAAAGAGATGCACTTTCTAACGTGATAGACATTTTACACTCCGAGAGTTTTTATCGTGATGCCAATCAGGAAATCTATTCGGCCATTGTGGATTTATTTAATGATAGCCAGCCAATAGACATTAAAACGGTAACTCACCAGCTTAGGAAAGCGGGCAAGTTAGAACTGATCGGCGGGGCTCACTACGTCGCTGAGCTAACCACAAAGGTCAATTCGGCCGCTAATGTTGAGTATCATGCTAGGATTATTGCGGAGCAGTCCATCAAGCGTGAGCTGATTAGAATCTCTTCCGAAATACAAAAAGATGCCTACGAGGATACAACGGATGTCTTTAAACTTCTGGATCATGCAGAGCAGTCTTTATTTGATATTTCAGAGTCTCACATTCGGAGGAATTATGACAAGATGAGTTCTCTAATGCACCGGGCAATTGATGAGATTCAGATAAGAAAAGATCGAAAAGATGGATTGACAGGTATTCCGAGCGGCTTTTCTGCACTAGATCGGGTGACCTCCGGCTGGCAGGCCTCTGACCTGGTCGTTATTGCAGCACGGCCGGGGATGGGGAAAACTGCCTTCGTAGTTTCTGCATTGAGAAATGCTGCCATAGATTTTAACACTCCGGCCGCCATTTTCTCATTGGAAATGTCATCCGTTCAACTGGTGAACCGACTGATATCGGCTGAAGCAGAGCTTCCAAGTGAAAAAATTAAAAGAGGGAACCTAGCTGACTATGAATGGGAGCAGATGATTCACAAAACAAGAAAACTCTCTGAAGCCCCTATTTTTATTGATGACACGCCGGCACTTGGTATCCTAGAGTTGCGCGCAAAATGCAGGAGGTTAGCCGCCCAGCATGGAGTGAAACTTATTATCATCGATTATTTGCAGCTAATGTCCGGTGATGCGAATAAAAACGGAGGGAATCGTGAACAAGAAATTGCGTCCATTTCAAGGGCCTTAAAAGGAATTGCAAAAGAGCTTAATGTGCCGGTAATCGCCTTATCTCAATTAAACAGATCGGTGGACACCAGAGGCGGAGACAAGCGGCCTCAACTCTCGGATTTGAGGGAGTCAGGTTCCATTGAGCAGGACGCAGATGTGGTGATGTTTCTGTATCGTCCGGAATATTATGATTTGCATACCGATGAAGACGGAATGCCTTTGCAAGGACTTGGGGAGATCATCATAGCTAAGCATCGAAATGGGTCGCTGGACTCTGTTAACCTTAAATTTATTGGTAAATTTACTAAGTTCACGGATTGGGATCAAGGCGATACTTATGAGTCATTGCCGGACTCAGGCCCTGATAATACGGGCTTTACCATTACCCTTCCAAGCAAAGCAAACGAAGATAATCTGCCCCCAACGGATGATGCGCCGTTTTAGTTATTGTACTTGACTTGTGTTGAAAGGAGTTAGATGTATGGAGGACTCTATTTAGTAGCTAGGTTTATGAAAACAATAACTTTCTCTCTTTTAATACTGATTTCAACTGCGATTCTTGCACAAACAAAATCAATCAGCATTGAAGCCGGTTTTAGATACAACCTGCCTGAGCGACTGTACAATAAAAATCTTTCAAAGTTTGACGAACAAAAAAGCGGTTTCGGGTTGGAACTCATGCCTAAATGGAATTTGTCTAACAAACATTCAATTGGTATTGATTTAGGTTTCAACTTGGTAGCCGAAGATGCAACCACTGATAATATTGGAGCGTTTGAGGTTCTCTCTTTCGTGCCAACTTTCCAGCAGAAGCTATTTGATGGAAAATTTAGCCCCTTTTATAATGTAGGTTTGGGTGGATACTCTGTGTTGAACAGTCAAACATCAATAGCTCCGGGAGTAGCTATTAGCATAGGAACAACTTTGTTTCGTAGAGTATATTTTTCTTTTGATTATAACAAGATTCTTTCAAAAATTAATGTTGATGAAGATGTTATAAATGGATTTGACAAATGGTATTTCATGAGCGTAACATTAAAATATGACATTGTAATAAAGTGAATGAGACCTAGCAGAAGCTATGATGCTTTTAGCAAATATGTCTTTTCTTTATAGATGCACACTTTATCATTAAGTTCAAGCGCAGTATCGAAGTGTAGAACTATCATCTAAAATGAATTTTAGTGATACGAAACAATTCATTGTATAAGAGTATTTATCTTTGATATTAAACTCCATATTTATCTGAACCGGAGATGCGATTTCGACAAATATTAAAATAGTTTTTGAAAGGGAGGAGCAACTACTCTTCCTTTTTTACTTTGGTCAGTTCCCTTAGCTGCTGCTGTACAACCTGAAGGCCGGGCTTCATCTGAAGGACTTCCAGATACTTCGCTTTGGCTAAGTCGGTATTTCCTTTTGCTTCTTCAATCATGGCTTTGATTCTGTGTGCGGCAATATCCAATGATGCCTCCTGCTCCGCATTGTCTATAGCGGGAAATACGATAGTTATTTCTTTGGCAGCAGGGTCTCCAATGATGATGTCGGCAGAGGTGTCCGCCTCAGCAAATCTCTCAAGTTCCATTTGCAGAAAAGACATTTTGTATAGTATATTTAGGTTACTGTTTGAAAGATAGAGCTTTTCATAATAGGTTAATGCTTTGTCTAATGCACCTATCTGCTCTAAAGCTGTAGCAGCAATTTCGGTGGCGAACTGATCATCGGGGTTTAGCCTGACTGCCTGTTGCGCAACGAGTGCGGCGGAGACATTTTGATTGTACCGATAGTAAATCAATGCGAGTGAATCGTACAGTTTATGATTTCCGGGGTCTTCAGTAATCAAATTGTAAAGAGCTATTTTCGCAACCGCCGGATCGTTGAAAGCCATCGCTGTGTTATAAATGATGGACTGTTTTCTCAGTTCTCGAGAAACAGAATCTTCCGGCATGGCCTCCCGAACCTGCCCAAACAACGCTAAGGCAGCCCCAATAAATGCATGACTTAATAAAGCTTTATTCATTCTTTTAATTTAAACAGCTACAAATAAATTACTCGTTGGTATGGGCAGCGATCATTTCCTTATTGGCCTTCAGGCCCATTCCTGCACCTATCTCTAGCATCAGACTGAAGGCCTCATCTTCATCATTTTTGATCTTTCCTTCAAGGATTGCCTCTTTAATTTCATTTTTTATCTCTCCGACCAGCCTAGAAGGGCTTATCCCGAACACCTCAATAATCTGTTTCCCTGTCACCGGGGGGTTGAAGTTCATGATCTGATCCCTTTCTTCAACCATTTTAATCTTTTGTTCTACTTTTTTGAAGTTTGAAAGGTATCTTTTTACTCGCTCTGCGTTTCCGGAAGTCACATCAGCCTTACAAAGCGTCATCAAATCATTCACGTCACTCCCTGCTTCAAAGATCATTCTTCTGATCGCTGAATCCGTCACTTGGTCGTTGACCAAAGCAATGGGTCTAAGGTGCAGTTTTACTAGCTTTTGGACGTACTTCATTCGTTCGTCAAGTGGCAGCTTCATTCGCCCGAAGATCTTAGGAACCCGCCTTGCGCCTAAATCTTCATGGCCGTGAAACGTCCATCCGGTTTTGCTGTCGAATTTTCGGGTTGCAGGCTTGGCAATATCGTGAAGAATGGCCGCCCATCTTAACCATAAGTTATCGGTCATTTCGGAAATATTGTCCAAAACCCGAATGGTATGATAAAAATTGTCTTTATGTGTCATCCCGTTTATCTTCTCGACCCCCTGAAGGTCGGCCATTTCAGGAAATATGATGCGCAACAATCCGGAATGAAACAACAATTGAAACCCATAAGACGGCTTATCCGCTAGAATTATCTTATTAAGTTCATCTCTAATGCGCTCTTGGCTCACAATCTTAATTCGCTCAATATTTTCTGTGATTCCTTCAAAAGTCGCAGACTCAATATCGAAATGAAGCTGAGCAGCAAAACGAATGGCCCGCATCATCCGAAGCGGGTCATCGGAGAAGGTAGTGCCGGGTTTTAACGGAGTTCGCAGCATCATACTGCGCATATCTTCCATGCCATCAAACGGATCAATGAGACGACCAAAATCCTCCTTATTCAGGCTTATCGCTAACGCATTAATGGTAAAGTCTCTCCTGTTCTGATCGTCTTCCAAGGTTCCATCCTCAACGGCCGGCTTCCTGGAATCTACACGATATGACTCTTTCCTTGCACCTGCAAATTCGTATTCAAATCCTTCAAAATGAATGGCCGCCGTCCCGAAATTTTTAAAAACAAAAAGCTTCGCTTCCTTTCCTAGTCGCTTATGCACGCCTTCAGCCAGACGGATGCCACTGCCTATACAGAGAAAGTCAATATCTTTTGAAGGTCGCTGCAATATGAGATCACGGACATACCCCCCCACCACATAAGCACTTAATCCGGCTGCCGCAGTTGCTTCTCTTACAACAGTGAATATCATGTTCGTCTCTAATTCTCTATCGAAACGCCTTTCCATATCACAAAAATAGATAAGCATTTGATGTTCCCTAAATCTGAAACATCGTATTTCAGGTTTGAATGAAATAAATTTGTCTTATGACTTGGGAACAAGCGAGAGAAAGAATAAAAACCCTTACCGAGGACCTTAATCATCACAATCATTTATACT
>JAPPDO010000231.1:0-3621 GCA_028821635.1 Ekhidna sp. | reverse complement strand
GTAATCCCGAAATATCCGATTACGAGTTTGACCAAAGGCTTAAAGAGCTTGAGAAGCTTGAAGAGCAGTTTCCCGCACTAAAACTGCCCCACTCCCCAACTTCCCGGGTTGGCGGTGACATCATAAAAGAATTTGAAACCGTAACGCATCAACACCGCATGCTTTCTCTGGGTAATACCTATTCAAAAGAAGAATTATTCGATTTTGACGGCCGGGTAAAAAAGGGATTGGGAACGGATGAATATGAATACATCTGCGAGCTAAAATTTGACGGCGTGGCTATTAGTTTAAAATATGAGAATGGAATCTTACAAAAAGGTATTACCAGAGGTGACGGTTCCAAAGGTGACGACGTAACCGCCAATATTAAAACCATTAAGTCCATTCCGCTTAAAATAAAAGGCAGCTCCCCCGCTCGCTCATTTGAAGCAAGAGGTGAGGTTTTTATGCCAAAAGAAGTCTTCAATGCGTTGAATAGGGACAGGGAAAGGGATGGAGAAGCATTACTAGCTAACCCCAGAAGCACTGCTTCGGGAACACTAAAAATGCAAGATTCCCGCATCGTGGCAGAGCGAAGACTGGATTGCTATATTTACACCTACCTTGACGATGAGAATTCCTTTGAAAACCATGAATCTTCACTGAAATTTCTGGCCAATGCCGGCTTCAACGTTTCGCCGACGTATCAAAAATGTAAAAAAATCAACCAGGCATTAGACTACATAAAAGAGTGGGATCAAAAAAGGGATATGCTACCCGTCGAAACAGACGGTATCGTTATCAAAGTTAATGACATTAGCCAACAGGAAGAATTGGGATTTACGGCAAAAAATCCCAGATGGGCCATTTCTTATAAGTTTAAACCAAAGTCGGCTTCTACCTTGCTAAAGAGAATTACCTACCAAGTGGGTAGAACAGGAGCTATTACCCCTGTGGCAGAACTCGACCCCGTCTTGTTGGCCGGTACCACTGTAAAAAGAGCGTCTTTACACAATGCCAATGAAATCAAACGACTTGATGTAAGAATCGGCGACGTGGTAAACGTTGAGAAAGGGGGAGAGATCATTCCTAAAATTACAGGCGTGAACCTAAGTGCAAGAAGGGGAGACCCTCGCCCGATTACATACATCCAAAACTGTACCGAGTGCAATAGCGAACTTATCCGAAAGGAAGATGAAGTGCAGCATTATTGTCCCAACTTCCAGACCTGTCCCCCGCAAGTGTTAGGTCGTATTGAACACTTCATCTCCCGTGGCGCAATGGATATTGAATCTCTGGGGCCAAAAACTATTAAAGGACTGCTTGATAAGGAATTGATCCACGACATGTCAGACCTTTACTTACTAACATTCGATCAAATCAATAATCTGCAATTTGAAGAATTTGATGAGCCTACCGGTGATACCGTCAAAAGGTCTATCAAAGAGAAGACAGCCACTAACATTATCCGCTCCATTGAGGCCTCAAAACAGCAGCCTTTCAAAAGAGTCCTTTTTGCACTCGGGATCAGGTACGTTGGAAAAACGACAGCCGAAAAACTCGCCAATCACTTTCAATCAATGGATGCCATAAGCCAAGCCTCTGAAGATGAGATAACCAATGTGTATGAAATTGGAGAGCGAATTGCCAAAAGTGTTATTCTCCATCTCCAACAATCTGAGAATCTAAAAATAATTTCGTCACTCCAGAACGCAGGGCTTAAATTCAAAACAGAAGAAAAAGAAAGGAAAACAGGTAAGCTGTCAGGTCTAACCTTCGTCGTTTCAGGGGTATTTGCAAACTACGAAAGAGACGAGATCAAAAACATCATCAAAGAACATGGCGGCAGGGTGGCTAGCAGTATCTCGTCAAAAACCAACTACTTGGTGGCGGGGAAGAACATGGGTCCGGCAAAAAAAGAAAAGGCAGATTCATTAGGAATTAATATTTTAGATAGCTTATCTTTTGGTAAATTATTGGAAAATGATTAAAAGTATTTTCCTAAATCATAGAGTAAAATCGAACCGACGGGCAACCGAGCATTGTACCTACAAAGAAGCCCAAACGATAGGGATTCTCTACAATGCAGACGAATTTAATCGAAGAATATTATCCAAACTGATTACTACTTTCAATGAAGACGGTAAAACAGTTGCAAAACTTGGCTATACCGATAAACTGGGTATGACTGAGAATCGAGCGGATTTCATTTTCACCAAAAAAGATATTTCAAACACAGGGGTGATCAAAAATGATCATATTTCATTCTTTATCAGGCAAACTTTTGATTTTCTCATCTCCCTGGATTCTTCTCAAAACATCAATTATAAGTACATTTTAGCCGGCAGTAGTGCTTCTTGTAAAGTGGGTCTGCAAACCAAGTCATACAAAGACTTGTTATTAATGTCTATTAAGCAAGACAAGCAAAGGGTAGAGGCTGCTTTGAGCCTTGTCAGGTATCTAAAAATGATTTGAATGAAAACACTGCGAGGGGTTGGCGTAGCCTTAGTCACGCCTTTGAAAGAAGACTACAGCATTGATTTCAAAAGCCTGGAGAAGTTAGTGGATTACGTCAGTGAAGGCGCAGACTATCTGGTTGTGATGGGGACGACCGGAGAGTCTCCTGTCTTTAGCTGGAACGAAAAACTTCAAATACTTGAATTCATCTTCAAAGTGAATAAGCAGGGGAAACCCATTGTTTTTGGTCATGGAGGAAATAACACTTTTGAGCTAATAGAAAGGTCGGCAGACCTTAAAAAATATCCACTAACTGCAATCCTATCTGCAAGCCCTCACTACAGTCGACCTTCACAGAAAGGCATTATCCGTCACTATGAACTGCTGGCAGACTCCTCCCCACATCCTATAATTCTTTATAATGTGCCCTCCCGAACGGCTGCTAACATGGAGGCAGATACCACGCTTACTCTTGCAAAGCATCCAAACATCGTCGCTATTAAGGAGGCTTCCAAAAACCCGGAGCAATGCAGGAGAATACTGGCACAACAACCGAAGGATTTCATGTTTCTCTCCGGTGAGGACTCCTCTACCCTGGAATTGATCAAAAACGGGGCACTTGGAGTAATCAGCGTCGTTGCGAATGTGGTGCCTATACAATTTGACGAAATGGTCAAAACTGCCTTAAAGGGAGAGACCCCTACTGCACATGCTTTGAATGATAAGCTGCAACGTAGCTATCGGCTAGCTTCAAAAGAAGGCAACCCTGCTTCTGTTAAGGCAGGATTGGAAGCATTGGGCATTTGCGAGAGAACCGTGAAACCCCCTTTATTTGATGCTTCTGATGGTCTGGTAGTTTCCTGGAATAAGTTAATAGCTTCCGCTTAAACGTCCCTCCCCCTACTCCCTCACAAACTTCAACAAACGCCCGTCCGAGAGATGCACCAGATATAAGCCGCTTTTCAATGAGGAAATGTCCAATTTCATGTTGGTAAAACCTTCCAGCAACGGCTTGCCGCTTAAACTCAGAATCTTGAACGTACCTTCTATTGAAGATCGCACCTCCAAGTAGCGGCCCGAAGGATTGGGAAAGATAACGGCTTCGGCCGCATCGTCTGCCCCTAGCGGAGCCTCATCGTCATCATTCACCATGACCGTTGCCGAAGCAGTGCTCCCTACCGTGTA
>JAPPDO010000279.1 GCA_028821635.1 Ekhidna sp. | reverse complement strand
GACTCTTATCATAACCTTACTTCTCATTATAATGCGTACTTCATTGCTAAAGAAAAGGTCAAGGAAATTGAACGCACTATCTTTGATCAGCAGGAATGGAACTATGATGAGGTTTTACCTATTTTTCCTCCATTTGATACTGCAACCTCCACCTTACTCAAAACAGCAATAGAGGACTGCATTCAGAAGGCTTCCATTGCGATACAAAGACATCCGGATTCAAAATGGGAGGACGACAGCTACATCTTGGTGGGTAAAGCAAGGCATTACAATTCCGAATTTCCGGATGCAGTTGAGACCTTCAAATACGTAAATACACACAGTGAAAATGACAATATAAGGCACTACGCATTGACAGAGCTTATACGAACATTTACTGAATTTGAAGAATACAATAATGCCGTTGCTGTGACGGACTATTTAGAAAAAGAACAACTCAACAGGGATAATCGGAGGAGGCTTTACTTGAACACTGCTTATTTGTATCAAAAAAGAGGTGATCAGGACAAAATGGTAAAAAATCTGGTGAAAGCGGAGGAGCTTTATCATAGCTCCGACAGGGCCCGGATTAACTTTATAATAGGCCAATCATACGATGAGTTAAATTTTAAACATGAGGCGTATCAGTATTATCGGAATGTACTCAGAAGCCGTCCAAATTATGAGTTGGAGTTTTATGCCAAATTATACATGGCACGCGTAACAGAGTTGGCCGAAGCCAACAACCTGAGAAAGACAAGAAGGTACCTCAAAAAACTCCTTTCAGACAGCAAAAACAAGGAGTATCAGGATAAGATTTATTTTGAAATTGCAGGTTTTGAATTGAATAATGGGAATATTGAAAAAGCTATCAATAACTACAAACTCTCCATCAAAAACAGCTCCGGTAATACACGGCAGAAAGCTTATTCCTACCTACGTTTAGGTGAGATTTATTATGACTCTCTGAAGAATTATAATATGGCTAAAAGCTATTATGACAGTGCTGTGAGTACAATGCCCCAAGATGAGGAGATTTATGAAACCATAAAAGAGCGACAGGAGATTTTAGTTGATTTCGTAAAACAAATCCTTACTATTCATAAAAATGACAGCCTATTGGCTTTATCTGAAATACCACAAGACTCAGTGCTGAGATTAGCCAGATCTATTATAGAAAAAGAAAAGAAGGAGAAGAAGGAGAAGGCGAAAAAAGAAAAGCAAGCTGCAATTGTCCGGTCAAGGTCAATAGCTAAGCAGCGAGGCGATAATTTGATAACGACAGCCTCATCAGGGTCTGTGTGGTATTTTAACAACCCCAATCAGATCTCGAGAGGAACGAATGATTTTTTAAAACAGTGGGGCGACCGGCCCCTTGAAGATGACTGGAGAAGAAGCAGCCATGCAAAATTCACGACGAGTACAAATCAGGGGATTGCAACAAATAAAGTCTCCGAAAAGACTGACGCAGTTGAAGAAATCTCTGTTGATGCCGAGGCTGAGAGAATGGCGGCAAATGTGCCCAAAACAGATGAGGAAAAGGCACTACTCTTGAAAGAAATTGAGGAAGCACTCTATAATCTTGGGAATATTTACCATCTGAGATTAGAAGAGGATAATAATGCCATCATTTCATTTGAGGAATTACTCACCCGATTTCCAAAGACTGAATATCGACCTGAAGTAATGTATCAGCTTTTCCTTTTATTTAAAAAGTCAGATCCGGCAGCATCCTCAAGGTATGGTCAGATGTTAAAGAAGGAATTCCCTGATACGGTATATGCCAAACTTGTGGAAAACTCCAACTACAGAGAAGACAGCTTTGCCGCCAATGAACAGCTTAAAAAACTTTATAAAAAGTTATACACTCACTATAAAAACGGCAATTATACTCCGGTTAAAAATGCGATTGATAGTGCACTTTTAGTTCATCCGGAGAATGAATTCAGTGACAACCTTGCACTATTGAATGTCCTCGCCACAGGCCATCCCAACAACGAAAGAAAATATCAATATGAACTTGGCGAATTTATTAAGGCTTACCCGCAAAGCGACGTGCTTGAATATGCTAAATCTCTTGTAAAAGCATCCGAAGATTTTCAACAAAAAAGATACAATAGCGGTAAAGCAAAATATGTTGCGGTCTTCAATCAAAAACACTTTTTTGTTATTGTGTATCAAAATTCCGGATCACTTTCAGAGGACATTCCACAGGAAATAACCCAATATCTACAAAGCAAAAACTTAAAAAACCTCAAAACGGGGAATCTCATACTGAGCAATACAAAATCAATGGTCTTCGTTGATTCATATCCCGGAAGAGGAACTGCTTACAATTTTTTTAAAAGTTTTCGGGAGGAAGTTACGCTCAAAGACAAATTCAAGGAAGAAAAGTTTGATATTTTTGTAATCACTGAAGATAACTTTGATATTCTATATAAGACGAAGGATGTGGATTCTTACCAAAACTTCTTTAGAAAGAATTATCAATGAAGCAAAAACTCATAAAAATAACGATTAAAACAGTCTGGACAGGGCTGATAGTTGCACTATTGGGCACTTTCACCTTATTTCAAATGGCAAAGAGAGATGCTTTTGGATGGTTTGGGGGCCTTCCGGGTTTGCAAGACCTTGAGCGGTCCGATCCGGACCTTTCATCCGAATTAATCAGCTCTGACGGGGTTTTACTCGGGAAATACTTTAGAAAAAATAGAACGCAGGTTAGCTATGATGAGCTTTCTCCGGAGCTTATCAATACGCTGCTGGTAACGGAGGATGTAAGATTTAAGGAGCATTCCGGAGTAGACTTAAGAAGTCTTGTCAGGGCGATCATCGGAAAACTCACTTTCAACTTTCAGGGTGGTGGCAGCACCATTACTATGCAACTTGCTGAAAATTTGTACAAGACTAATAGCGATAAAAAAGGTTCCCTCTATGAGTACTCTTCCATTAGGCAGTTAATCACAAAAATCAAGGAGTGGATAATTGCAGTTCGACTTGAAAGGTCTTACACAAAAGAAGAGATTCTCGCAATGTATCTCAACACAATAGAGTTCGGGAGCAATTCATACGGAATTAAAGTAGCGGCCAAAACATTTTTCAATAAACTCCCATCCCAATTAGATTATCAGGAGTCGGCCAGCCTGGTAGGCTCCATCAATAAACCCACTGCATTTAATCCGGTTTACAATCCTGAAAGAGCAAAAAATAAAAGGACTGAGGTTTTATGGAACGTGCATAAATACGGATTGATAAATAAATCAGCCTTTGATTCTTTGAAGGATAAAAAATTAGTACTGAATTATTTGGTGGAAAGTCACAATGAAGGGCTTGCAACCTACTTTAGAACCGTTGCCAAAGCTCACCTTATTAATTGGGCAAATCAGAATGGCTATGATTTGTTTGAAGATGGCTTAAAAATTTATTCAACAATAGATAGTAGAATGCAGCAATACGCAGAAGATGCAATTGCTGAACACATGGACTCATTACAATCTAAATTTGATAAACACTGGAGGGGAGGAAACCCATGGATTGATGATCAAAATAAAGAAATACCCGGATTTCTTAATGAGGTCATCAAAAGAACCCATACTTATAAATCGCTAGTGAAAATATACGGGAAGGGAAGCGACTCATTGGAGTATTATCTTCATGTCAAAAAGCCAATGAGAATTTTTTCCTGGAGAGGCGAAATTGATACTGTTTTTAGTACTTATGATTCCCTTAATTACTACAAGCGATTCCTCCAAACTGGTTTTATGGCCATGGATCCTCAAACAGGGAATATCAAAGCATGGGTAGGAGGTATTAACCACAAATATTTCAAATACGACCATGTGCAGCAGGGAAAAAGACAACCGGGGTCCACTTTCAAGCCATTTGTTTATACTGCTGCATTAGATATTGGCTGGTCACCTTGTCAGAAAGTTGTAGATGCACCCGTTTCATTCAATTTGCCAAGTCAGGACCCTCCCACCTGGGTTCCACAAAATTCAAATGGAAGATTCACCGGTGAAACATTTACCTTTAGAGAGGCTATGGCGAGATCTGTCAATAGCATTACGGCTTGGATAATGAATAAAATCAACCCAAACACTGTTGTGGAGTATGCCAATAAACTAGGAATAGAAAGCAGACTTGAGGCTGTTCCGTCGCTTTGCCTAGGTGCAGGGGGCGACGTTTCATTGTTTGAGATAATCGGTGCATACTCCACCTTCGCTAACAAAGGAACTCATATACGTCCATTTTTCATTTCCAGAATTGAAGATAAAAATGGAAATATCATTCAACAATTTGTTCCGGATGAGAGAGAAGCTATCAATGAGGAGACGGCATACTTAATGTTACATATGTTAAAAGGAACCATTGAAATAGGCAGCGGAAGAAGGTTATCCGAAGAACTTAAACTGAATAATGACGTTGGAGCAAAAACCGGAACGACACAGAACGCCTCAGACGGCTGGTTTATTGGAGTAACCAAGAATTTGGTAGCGGGCTCCTGGGTAGGGGGCGACGACAGAAGCATTAGATTCAGAGAGTGGTATTTGGGTCAGGGCGGCAGAACTGCACTCCCGATCTATGAAAAATTCATGCTTAAAGTGTATCAAGACCCTACGCTGGGTTACAGTAAGGGTTATTTCGAGAAACCAACAAAACCATTAAGAACGGTGATCAACTGTGATCTTTATGCCGAAGCCTCAAATGCTGATGATTCAGTTCAATATGATGTCGTAAAAGAGGACGATTTCATGTAATGAAATTCCAACAGTATAAAAAAGAAGAATACTTAAATCTGCCTGACAAGCCGGGAATTTATAAATTTCTTAACGACAGAAGTAAAATTATTTACATAGGGAAGGCCAGAGACCTCAAAAAACGTGTCTCCAGTTATTTTACCAAAAAACAGTTAGAAAGTAGAAAAACCTACCGCTTAGTATCTGAAATACGTAAAATAGAATTTGTCATTGTCTTCTCGGAGTTTGATGCACTATTGCTGGAGAATAATCTGATCAAAGAATTTCAGCCTAAATACAACATTCTCTTAAAAGACGACAAAAGTTTCCCAAGTATATGTATTACCGATGAAAGATTCCCCCGAATCTACTCAACCCGAAGAATTGATAAATCCAGAGGTGAATACTTTGGGCCTTTTACGAGTGTTAAGGCGATGAACGGAGTGCTTGACCTCATCCGGAAATTGCATAAAATCAGAACTTGCAAACTTAATCTCTCAAAACAGAATATTAGGAGCGGGAAGTTTCGAGTTTGTTTAGAGTATCATATTGGAAATTGCCTTGGGCCATGTGAAGGATTGCAGGAAGAAAATGATTATTCAGAAGATATAGAAAGTGCTAAGCAAATTCTAAAAGGAGATATTGCTATCGTAAAACGCACCTTTAAGGAGAAGATGCAGAAAGCCTCGGTTGATTTAAACTTTGAACTTGCACAGATATTTAAAGACAGATTTGAGTTTCTTGAAAAGTTTCAAACAAAATCACTGATTGTCAATCAAAAAATTACAAATACAGATGTTTTTACAATGACAGGAGGGGAGGAGAATTCCCTCTTTGTCAATTATATGAAGATTGAGAATGGTGCCATTATTAACTCAGAAACAGTTGAGGTAACGAAAAGAATGAACGAGTCAAATAAAGAAGTTTTCCGGTTTGTCATTTTTGATCTTAGAAAAAAATATCAAAGCACTAACACTGAAATACTTACCAATGAGCAAGTGGAGGAATGGGAAGATATTATTATTAGTCAGCCTAAGATTGGTGATAAAAAGAAGCTAATTGATCTGTCTTTAAAAAATTCTATTTTTTATAAGAAAGAAAAAATATCCAAAGAAGAAGTAAAAACGCCTAATCAAACAGTTCTGGAAATACTAAAAAAGGATTTGAGACTTAAAAATCTGCCCATTCATATTGAATGCTTTGATAATTCAAATATCCACGGAACAAATCCTGTTGCCTCCATGGTATGTTTCAAAAATGGGAAACCATCTAAATCCGACTACCGAAAATTCAACATTAAAACAGTCACAGGGCCGGATGATTTCTCATCCATGAGGGAAGTGGTTGCAAGAAGATATGGTTATTTAAAAAAGGAACAACTTCCCTACCCAAACCTCATTATTATCGACGGGGGTAAAGGACAATTAAGCATAGCCTTAGATGCACTAAAAGAACTAGGATTATATGGATTAATTCCAATCGTAGGAATTGCGAAGAAATTAGAAGAGATATATTATCCGGAAGACAATCTTCCATTGTTAATAAATAAAAGATCGGTATCCTTAAAATTAATTCAAAGAATAAGGGACGAGGCTCACCGATTTGCAATCACATTTCACAGAAATAAAAGAAGTAAATCGTTGTTCAGTTCATCGCTTGATACCATCAAGGGGATAGGGCCAAAAACTAAAAACACGCTTTTAAAAGAATTTGGCAGCATAAAGCGATTGAAAAATTCAAGTGAAAAAGAACTGACAGATTTAATTGGAAAATCAAAAGCTAATCACTTGATTAAAGCGATAAAAAAAGGAGATTTATAATCTCCATTTAGTAATTATAATCTTGTATACACCTACAACTGTTTCGATGCCAGTTGCCAATTAAGCTGTGATAGACTTCCTTAGAATCTTTTTGTACGGAGATGAGGCCCGCAGTGCTTTGTGATTTTTTCTCAGCATCCCAGTAATTCCCACTAATACCAATATTTTTAAATACGTTGCCGGGATCGCCAAAGCCGCCTAAATCCAGATTAATGCCACTTTGCCCTCCTCTTTGCAGAGAGATTCCTGCTTCTTTCTGACCTCCAAATGTTTTAAACAATAAATTCCATTCTGCAATGGTGGGGACATGCCATCCCTCAGGACAGGCTTCAATCGCACCTTTAAATGTATAAAGTCTTCCATAGGCTCCGCAGTATGCACTTTCGTTTTTGTAGCAGAATGATTCTTTAACTTGATAATTCAAATTCTGGGTCATCCATGTCCTTTTAATAAAGACACCACCTTCAAGTTCATGTTTTACAGTGATGGTTGTATACTTTTTACCATCCCGAGGATCAATTAACTCTCCTGTTTCCTGTGCTTGAGCTAAGGAAAGAACCAGAAGTAAACCGGCTAAAATGAAGTATTTACTATTCATGCTGTGTTAATTGTAATATCTCAACAGATCAAAATTAGTATTCCCAAAGTTGAGACTCATATTCCATGAGATCATACTCGTATTGTTGCTGAACAATAATTGCTTTTAGAGGATTATCTGCCAGTTCTTCAGCATAAATTTCCCTAATATCAAGATCATAAGGGTTAGAAATTTTGATTATCGGGGCTCTAAATAAACGTAGTTCAAATGCGTCACTCATGTTTATGTATTGTCCTGAATTATATTGATTGTAATAAATAGCCCTGTCTGAATAGGGGCCTCTGAATAACGCTACTACATCGTTATAATCAAAAGAAGCGATCTTTTTCTCAAACCCTCCGGGATTGTACAGTGTTCCGGCATCTTTTGGCAGATAAACAGTTAGTGAGCGAATGTAATGATACATCCTAGATCGATTTCTATCGAAAATAAGGTCTTCTTTAATCCATAATGAAGTAAACAAATCAGGAGGGATAGACTCGAGTTTTGGCGCATTATCAAGCGTGCTTAATTCATTACTCTGAGTATTTGAATCATCATCAAAGGAATCAAAACCTCCCGAAGTAAATCCTCCTCCCACGAATGGATTATCCTCCCTTTCGATAGAAATATTCGAAGCAAAAATAATATCAGGCATGAAATTGATACAGGAATCGGATCGATACGGCGTTATCAAGCCTTCATTGACAGCTTCAATTAGAAGTCTTGGGATTTCACCATTTTTCGAGAAAAACGGACGATTTTGTTTTTCATTCATATCCATCCTTCTCCAGACCGTTTTCCTGAACATCACTAAATTCTCGTTCACTTCGGGCTTCATCAGTGGTGCCAATTCTTTTGTTTGGGCATATCCCACAAAGGCAACCGAAAGAAATATAATTATATGACCTAGTCTTTTCATAATAACTTATCTAATGACAACTATTTTAAAGAGATGTTAATATAGCGAATATGTTTTTTAAAATCTTCAACCTGCTTTCTAAAGTTTTGTCTTTGAACCTTCCTTATCTCAATGACGATTTGGCTTCCTTTCCTTCCGCTCATATTTCTTAAATTAATTTGCTCTCCAAATCGAGCAGAACCTCTTCCAATCCCTCCGCTAACAAGGGTAACTTCACATTCTGCTACTCTGAATCTAGCATCATTGGGCAAAAATTGAGCAAAACTTTCATCTGGGATGGCTTTCAGAACTAATGAAGGGGTATTAGAATCAATACCATCTTTAAGATTCACTTCTTTACCATTTGACGTGTAAACCTTTATATCAGGTGCTGGGATAGACCGGACTCCAAATTCTTTATTTCCTATCAGAGTTCCCGCATTGGATACAGCCAAGGTAACTTTTCTTTGTTTTGGAACTACCGTGACTTCTCCACGCTGAGACCCTTTGATTGCATCTCCACCATTCACGGAGAAAGAAGGGCTATATTGATTGCCCAAGGCTTGACACTCTACAATCATTGTATTCCCACAGTTGTAATATAATGCTTGCACCGACGCTGACTGAAATTGCAAAATAGGCTTTACTACAAAATACTCAATCGTATCAACAAAGGTTGTATCATTTCCCCCTCCTTGAGGCAGGGTAATCTCGGCACGAATCTGCTTTCTTGCATTACCATTCTCGTCATAACTTCCCGCAGTCGCCCTGAACTCCACTTTACCTACACCATCAACAACAGGCGCAACTTCACCATTATACTTCATTACTGTTTGATTCATTAGCTGCTTGGGAGGAGACGCTGCGATAAACATATCCGCTTTGTAGCTGGTGCCGGCGGCAACGTATTTTGATTCCGGCATAATGACTGGTCTGATTGTTTCAAATGTAATGTCTTTTAATCCCACTCTTTTAACCAAGAAATCCAGTCCTGTGGTTTCAAAGGATAAGACCCTAGCCTGAAATTCACTCACCGTTGCTAAAGCTGCATGAGTGGGCGACTGTTCAAAAGCAAGTTGCGACCATTTTTTACCTTCTTGGTTTGGGTCTGTTTTATAATACTCATCTTCGTCCGCATCCAGTGCCAGTTTATGGAGAGATGCTAACTGCTCTTCTGGAGCACCATTTTTCTTTAGCAATTCTTTCAATTCATCAGCGTAGCCATTAAGAAGGGATTTCATTTCTTCACCTTTACCATCACCACCCTCTTCTATTGGCATCATATAATTACCCACTTTGTCGTAGTCTGTCTTGCCACTAATGAACCTTTTATCGCCTTCGTAGCCTTCTATGTATCCTCCGGTTATTTCCACAAATTCCCTCTTAAATTCTTCAAGCCTGCCAACTACTTCAATTGTTTTAGTTCGAAGCACTTCTGCATCAGCCACAACTGCAAGGTCATCTTTTCTGTTGCCTTTATCTTTAGCCGCTGACTTCATCCCGTCAATTGTTCTTGAGTTTCTTTCAGAAGTCTCAGCGTTTGCCCGTTCTAAACTTTCATTTATGAAGGCAAATTTATCAAGCACAGTTACACTCACATTTAATGCTAATAAGGCTGTCAGCACTAAATACATCATGCCGATCATTTTTTGCCGTGGTGTTTCTCTTCTTCCTGCCATAAATTAGAATAATATCTTATTTTGTTATTGATTACTACCCCTCATGGCAGTAAGCATATTACCGTAAATTTTATTAAGGGAAGATATATTAGTTGTAAGCTTATTTAATTCTGCTTGAAAAGCATTGGCTTCCTTACCGGCATCAGCCATACTTTCAAGTGCTCCACTAATATTAGAGTAGAATTTATTCAATGCTTTAGTATGACTTTGGGCATCTTTAAGTTCCATTTCGTAAACAGCATTTAGAGCACCTAAACTTTTTGTTACGTTCTGCACCTGAGAATGATACTCTTTGGTACCTTTTGTTGCCTCAGTCAATCCTGACATGGCTTGCATTGCCGAGGAGTAGGATTTGCCCATCTCTTGCAGTGAACCGGAAACCCTTCTAACATTGGAAGTATATTCATTAGTAGCTACTGCTGCATTTCCTAAACTTGACATTCTCTTAGCCGATTCGGCCATGTTTCTCATGCCATCTCCTAAACTTTTAATTAAATCAGGGCCTACTTTAGCTTCTGCCAGCATTTTATCCATTTGCGCCGAAGCCCCTCTATTTACCGCAGGCACCGCTGCCCTTGGTGCGGCAGGGGGGCCGTCATAATCATCCGCTAACTCAGGATATACTTTGGCCCAGTCAGGTTCCATCTGCTTAGGTTCAAAAGCACTAATAAAGAAGATAAAAGCTTCAAGAGATAAGCCTATGCCTAGCATCCATGCAGCACCTTCCATGTGAAGAATTTTAAACATAGCTCCTACAACTACAACTGCTGCACCGATTCCGTATACTTTCGGCACTATTGTGGAGTAAACTAATTCAGTAATTCCGCCTTTTTTGCTCATTTGTGATAATATTTAAATAAATTATTTTGTTTGCTTAATTATTAAAATTTGTTTCCAGAATATCCGCCAAGATAAGTCATAGCACATCTAAAACCAATGGATGCTCTGGCTGTGTCTTTATGTTCATAAGCTCTTGTCCCCGTCTCAAGGAAATAAGCAATGTCTTTCCATGACCCTCCCCGAACCACTTTTAATGGCACATTATCATCGAAGTAAGTTGGGTTTAAGTCCCATGCTAACGGCATAGCAGATGGATTATAGGCATCTTCACACCATTCAGCAACATTGCCAGCCATATCAAAAAGACCATACTCATTTGCAAAGTAAGTGCCAATTGGGGATGTATACGCAAAACCATCATCAAAATAGTTGCCTCTTCCGGGCTTAAAGTTAGCGAGAAGACACCCTTTAGCATTTCTTATGTAGGGATTGCCCCAAGGATATTTCGCCATATCCCTCCCCCCTCGAGAGGCATATTCCCATTCCGCTTCCGACGGGAGCCTAAAGTTTGGCATAACAGGCAGCCCAACACTTGTACGATAGTCATTCAAATATTTTGTCCTCCATTCGGCAAAATATTTAGCGGCATTCCAGTCTACCCCGACGACGGGGTAATCATCAAAAGCAGGATGAGACCAGTAATACGTAACCAGCGGGTCACCCAAATGGTGGGTGTAATCACGAGTCCACACAGTGGTGTCAGGCATAAGGTCTGCAATAGAGTAGCCAACAGGCAGATCAATTTCAGAACTTTCCTGAATATTCTGAGTAAATTGGCGGTATTCATTATTGGTTATTTCTGTATCATCCATAAAGAATGCGCCTATTGTGACCTGCTTATTTAAATTGACTTGAGTTGCAGCTATGTCTTCATCAGCCTGCCCCATGTGAAACGTTCCGGAAGGAATTGACACCATTCCGAATGGCCGAGTCATCTCCCATCCCTGACGGTCCGGGATACCAGTAAGCTCTCCCCGATCGCTTTTGTCTCCGCCGAATAATCTACAACCCGAGAAGATTACAGCACAGCAGAGGATGGTGTAATTTGAAATTGTAAAAACACTTATCTTATTCATAAACTTGAGTTATACATGCAAAACATGCAATATAAACAGATTTTGATAAAAATTGTTGTGCAGCGATATTTTTAGTGAAAAAAATATTTAACCCTGAGCACATAATGATCTTCTTTTTTTGTTCTTATTCATTGAATAAAGCCCCATTGACTGTTTGTTTAGAAGCTAAAGCGCGGCGTTTTCACTATCTTTTTGCCTGCGAAGATAAGGTTAGGAAGATTATACCGAAGATAAACCTCATGAGATGTTGTCTCCTTAGCGTCAGTATTTCCTACTACGTAATCAAATGAGTACCCGATTCTCAATCTGCTTTGATTTAGAAAAGAATAACCGAGTAAAAATGTGACCGACTCTGATGACCTATATGAGGCTCCTCCCCACATTTTCCCGCGATGCTCCACTATCGCACTTACTTCTATGGAATAAGATGACAAATCCGATCTTGTTAACAAGTAAGGTCTCAGCGTAATGTTCCGGCTTAAAATTCTCTCTGTGCCTGCCATGAAATAATAATTTCTTTCAATACTGTTATTTGCAGTAGTTCCAAATGAAAATGTTGGTTTGATAATATTCTCTACCGATGCACTCAAAAAAGAACCTCGCCGTAATTCTAATGAAACTCCGGCATGAAGGTTGGGCTGGTATTGAGTCTCCGTGTTTTCGGGTATTCCCGGATCTCCCGGATCATTAAAACGAAAG
>JAPPDO010000038.1 GCA_028821635.1 Ekhidna sp. | reverse complement strand
ATTTTTATAGCCCGTCAGGGATTCAGCCTCTTGAAACAATCCTTTATCAATCATAACATCCATTCGTGTATTAATTTTTTCAAATAATGTTGCTCTATCAATGTTTAAGCCGATCTTCAAATTTCGATAAGGTAAGTCTTTTTTTTTAGAAAGTCGAAAGGAACTGTAGGGTTTGCCTGTTGATCGAATTATTTCTAGTGCCCGAATAACTCTTTGGCTGTTATTCCGATCAACCTCATTGTAGTATACTGGGTCTGATTGCTTTAGTTCGGCCAATAAGCCCGGTTTCCCCTTTTTTATAAGTGTTTCATTCAAACTTACTCTTACAGCTTTAGCCGTCTCCGGCATTGCGTCAAAACCCTCCCATAGGGCTTTGAGGTACAATGTAGACCCCCCAACGACTACAATGGGTTCATGCTTTTTATGTAGTTTTTTGATCACCTCTAACGCATCTCGCCCAAATGCACCTGCACTATAATCTTCATTAATTGAATGAGAATTAATAAAGTAATGAGTAACTTTATTCAAATCTTTGTTATTTGGCTTTGCTGTGCCAATGTTTAATTCGCAATAAAACTGACGAGAGTCGGCCGAAATGATCACTGTTTCAAAATGTTGAGCTACTTTTATTGCCATCTCCGTTTTACCAACGGCAGTAGGGCCAATAATTGAAACAAGAAGAGGTTTTTTTATACGACGCATTCTTATACGAAAGTGCTTAATTTTACTTTAGAATGAGTAAGAATACATCCAATATTAATGCTTTAAAAAGTAAAATCTCTGAATTAGAGGCGCAATTGAGTAATGCGCAAAGAGACTGTCATTTACTCATTGATAAGACAAATCAAAATCTCAAAGACTTCTTCGATATTTCAAATGATTTGATAATAATCTTTAAGGTTACGGGAGGGATACGTTTTGTAAACGAGGCGGTAAGAAAGAGGTTAGCTTATACCGAGGAGGAGATTACGGATTTGAAGTTTTCCGAAGTAGTTCATGAGGATTACAGAAAAGATGTACTTCGGATTATCCCGAAAATTATGGAAGGCAGTCGCTATAAGGAGTTTGATACAGTTCTAATTTCCAAGACAGGTAAGAATGTCTATGTAGCCGGAAAGCTAACATCCATTTTTGAAAATGACGAACTTGTGGAATGTTGCTGCTTCTTTTACGACATCACCGAACGAATACGCACAGAAAATGCGCAAAGTTTGTATTATCAGGTCGCTAATATTTCAATTACGGAGGAGGAGTTAGAAAAATTCTACGCTAATATCTATGGTCAATTGAACCAGATGCTGAGAGTGAGAAATTTTCAAATCAACTTAAAGAAACCAACCGGCTTTAAACAGGTATTTTTCGCAAACGAGTTCGCAGATGATCACAATTTTAGTTTTGACGTAGACCACCGTCTGATGAACTACGCATTTGAAAGAGGCCGTTCTCTTATTATCTACGAAGATGGAATAAAGAAAATAGCAGATCAGAAAGGCATTCAATTTAAAGATCCCATACCTAAGATATGGCTTGGTGTAGTAATTTCCACGCCTTCAGAGAAAGGAGTGATTTCGATTTGCAGCTACCTTGATCAAAGTGCTTTTAATAATCAGGATTTAGAACTATTGGACTATATAGGGGGGCAAATAGGCCTTGCCATAGAAAGACAGTATAGGAAAAAGAAGATAGAAAAGCAGACAGCCACTCTTACAGCCATTTTCGATAGCAGCACCCATGAAATCTGGTCCATAGATAGAGAGTTAAAATTCACTTCCTTCAACCGGAACTACGAAAAAGCTTTTGAAGAATGCTATGGATTAAAACCTAAAATAGGTCATAAAATAACTGAAATACAAGGAATCTATATTTCTAATGAACGCTTAAAATTTTGGATAAACAAATACAATGAAGCCTTCAAAGGAAAGTTTATAACCTTTCAAACGAAGAGCAAAAACAGAGAAGGGAAGATGATTTGGAGAGAGGTATTCTTAAACCCAATTTTTCTTCCAAATGGGTGTATTAAAGAACTGTCAGTAATAACCAGCGACATTACAGAAAAGAAAGAATCTGAAATCGTTCTCATGGCCAGTGAGGAGAAATTTAGAAGCATCTTCGAATCGTTCCAAGACATTTACTTTAGAGGTGATGTGACTGGGAAATTAACAATGATCAGCCCCTCGGTGCAAGAAGTTTTAGGTTTTAAGCCTAAAAAAGTGATTGGCACAAACATGGCAGACTACATAACCAGTAGACTGCGAACTTGCCGTATTGCAAGTCGTATCAAAAAAGAGAAGGGAATCCGGAGTATTGAGGGCACCGTTCTTAATGCTAAAGGCCAAAGCATTCCTTTTTTATTCAATATTCGAATCATTCAGAGAGAAAGTGGGAAAAGTGAAATTGAAGGGGTAGCCAGAGACATATCTCAATTAAAAAAGACGAATGAAGAATTGGTTCGCGCAAAAGACAATGCTGAACTCTCTCTTAAAATAAAAGAGCGGTTCTTGGCCAATATGAGCCATGAAATCAGGACCCCTATGAACGGCATCATCGGAATGAGTGACCTGCTTGCAAGCACCCAACTCAACACGGAACAGTCGGATTATGTCAAAACACTCAATAAGTCATCACATACCCTTATTAATATTCTCAATGATATCCTTGAGCTCTCTAAAATTGAGGCTGGTAAAATGAATTTGAAAAGGGGGCCTATAAACCTTGTGAAGACAATAGAAAAAGTGTACGATCTCTTCTCCCGACAGACCTCATCCGAAAGCTGTCATTTGTATTATAAAATTAAAAATAATATCCCAAAATGGGTGATTGATAATGAAAACAGACTGGTCCAAATCCTTTCAAACCTCATCTCTAATGCTATTAAGTTTAGCGAGCAAAAAGGACACATCAATATCAGCCTTAAAGTAGCAGAAAAAAAAGGTGAAGAATACCGGTTTAAAGTTTCTGTTAAAGATCCCGGCATAGGAATAGCGGGGGAGGATCAAAAAACACTCTTCCAAAGTTTTCATCAGCTAAACAGCAGTAGTTCTAAAAACTTCTCCGGAACCGGGCTAGGTCTCGCTATCAGTAAAGAATTCGTAAAAGCTATGGGTGGCGACATCGGTGTTGCATCCACTCCGGGACTGGGCAGCACGTTCTGGTTTACTTTCTGGGCTAAAAAAGCTGAAAATGTTGATAAAGAAGAATTGCAAAAAAGTGCCGAACTTACAAGACAATTTACAGAACAAGAGCCTAAAATTCTACTGGTAGATGATAACGAGATAAATCGAAAAGTAGCCGGCAGTATTTTACTCAAATCAGGCTGTCAGGTTGTACAGGCCATTGATGGCTTTGATGCAATAGAAAAAGCGTCTTCACAAGATTTTGATCTGATCCTGATGGACATTCAAATGCCCAAAATAGATGGAATAAAGTCAGCAGAAAAAATCAGAAAATCCAGACCGAATAACCCTCCGATCTTCATCGCAATGACTGCATATTCAATGGAAGAAGATCGTGAACGCTTCTTGAAAGCAGGTATGGATGACTACCTGCCCAAGCCAATTAGAGCAAACATTCTTATTGAAAAAGTAAAAAGCTGGGTTCACTTTGAGCAAATAAAAGCGACTAATGAAGTAGTAGCCGAGCAAACGGAAGAACTGGTCATTAATCAAAATACGCTTGGCCAACTGGCGAAATTTGGCGGTCAGGAGCTCGTTGAAGAGACATTGAAAGACTTCGAGAATGAAGCTCAGCAGCTAATTGGAAAGGGAATAGACTTTTTTAATGAATTAAATTATGAAGGCTTAAGTCGTGAACTGCATACACTTAAAGGAAATGCAGGGACACTCGGGATTGAAAAAATATTTAAACAGGCCTCCACTATTGAAAAAAGAATAAAAGCAAATAACTTTGACGATCTCAAAGCACATTTAGAAAAATTGAGAATTTTATTTGATGAGTTTAAAGAAAGTAGCAAAAAACTATTAGTTACCAATGAGTAAAAAAATAATCGTTGTTGAAGACAGTAATGTGGTTCAAAATCTTCTTAAAAAGATTTTATCACGACTGAATTATGAAGTTGAGTCTGCAAAGAATGGTCAGCAGTTGATAGACATGATGTCCAATAGTACGTATGATCTCATATTGCTTGATATAAACATGCCTGTAATGGATGGGATGGAGTGTGCTAAAAGCATCAGAGCAATGGACGATGCTCAAAAAGATGTCCCGATTATTGCGATAACAGGAAATGCAAAAAATTACACCAAAAAAGATTTTAAAGCGGTCGGCATCAACTCTGTTGTTCCAAAACCACTTGACTACGACTTCCTCATAGAACAGGTGAAGAAGTTTGCAAGTGACAGTTAAGTACACGAATCACTTTTTAAACAAACTTGAGGGTCTCATCTCAGAAACGGACTACACTCTTAGATACGAAAAAGGTAATTTTCAACCAGGATATTGTATTCTCAAGGAAAGTAAAATTGTGATAATCAATAAATTCTTTGCATTGGAAGGGAAAGTAAATAGCCTAATAGAAATATTATGGTTAATAAAGATAGATACCGGTCGGTTAAGCGATACAAACAAAAAATTTTACGCTGAAATTACCCGTAATCAATCGCACTTTTGAAGGTCACCTTTCTTGGTACCGGAACGTCTCAGGGAGTACCTGTCATTGGTTGTCCATGTGAGGTTTGTACCTCCTTGGACTATCACGACAACCGCTTGAGATCATCCGTTTTCATAGAATATCAAGGCATTAATCTCATCATTGATACCGGACCTGATTTTAGACAACAAATGCTCAGGGAAAGGATAAACCGTCTTGATGCCGTCCTTTTTACCCATGAACATAAAGACCACACAGCGGGATTTGATGACATCAGGAGTTATAACTTTTTACAAAGATCAGACATGCCCGTTTATGGCAGAGATAGTGTACTAAACCAACTACAGCAGGAGTTTGCCTACATATTTCATGAAAAAAAGTATCCGGGAGTACCAAAAGTTTCTTTAAATGAAATTCGTAATGAGCCTTTTAAAATTAATGAAATTGACGTTACTCCCATTGAAGTATTACACCATAAACTGCCGGTATTTGGTTTTAGAATAGCCGACTTCACTTACATAACCGATGCCAACTTTATCGCAAAAGATGAAAAAGAGAAAGCCAGAGGATCAAAAGTGGTCGTTTTAAACGCACTTCAAAAAGAGGATCATATTAGCCATTTTACCTTTGATCAGGCCGTCAACTTAATGAAGGACCTAAAACCGGACAAGGGCTACTTCACACACATAAGTCACAAACTAGGCCTGCATACTGAGGTGAGTAAAGAACTCCCCGATTTCATGGAATTAGCCTGGGACGGCCTTCAAATTATCATCAATGATTAATTCAGGCACATTAATGACCTTGTGCTGATCTTAAAAGCATGATCGCTTCGGAAAATACAAAAGATGAATCAGAACAATTATTAATGCCAAAGGTTATTGAGTGATGATCAACCTTGCACTAAACACATACCTTCACATCCTCCTCATTATTGTAATCTTTTGCTGTTTAGTCGCAGAATTAATGCTGGTGAATAATCAGATTAGTTTCAGGACAATGAGGAAGTTAAGCAAAATTGACGGACTTTACGGGCTGGCAGCAATTATCGTGATAACCACAGGACTCCTTAACTGGATGAAGCTGGGGAAAGGATATGATTATTATTCAAATAATTCTTTATTTATTATTAAATTCAGTCTTTTTGTAGTTGTAGGATTGTTATCACTTTATCCGACCATCCTATTGGCGAAATTGAAAAAACGCCATAAAAAAGATCAGCTGGCAGTTATCCAACTGTCTCATTCAAATACCATCCGTAAAATAATCATGCTCGATCTAGGCATTATGGCATTCATACCCCTTCTTACCGAGCTCATGGCCAATGGTATTGACCTTTAATTTTCTTCAATCATTATTTTTAATTCTATGGGGTCGGGCTCTATTCTAAATGGTGTAGGCGAAAATGCCTTGATGTCATGCTTCCTGATGAAGTTGATAAGGAACTCTTTCATTTCCGCTGTATTTTTCACAACATCATCCACGTGATCATTGCCCCACTGAGTGTGGTGAAATGTTGATTGATTATTTAGATTTTTTGAAATATTTACCGACTGAATTGATCCCGTCGCTAAGTCACCTTCAGAGTGAATCAGTAAGACGGGCTCAACAATATCTTTAGCTTTCTCTCTCGGGCTGGCATCTTTATGATTCACTCCGGAGCGTATATTTACCATCTGCATGATTCCGGGGGCTATTGCCTTAATCACTGATCCGTAGTCCCTTATAGCCCTCTCAAATATAGCAGAATACCAATCCTGAAAAGGAGCATCTGCCACGATAAAAGCCGGATCATTATCAACGGCACCTGCCAACAGGGAGGCGGCGGCCCCCCACGAACTGCCCAGCCATGCGATTTGGTTCCGATCAAAGCCTTTGTGGTCCAGTGCCCACTGAGTGACTAGCAGGAGATCTTCTGATTCTTTAATGCCACCCGTCGGATATTTACCGCCGCTCTCTCCATGTGCCCGATGGTCATACATTAAAATATCGCACTTACACATATCTACCATAGGATAATATTTTAGCATACCGGCCCATGTATCACTCCAGCCATGTACGAATATGAAAAGGCATTTGTCCTCATCCGAAACATTGAAATAACGACCTTTCAGCATTACTCCTTCAAACCCTTCAATAATTAGCTCTTCGGGTTCGGGAAGAAGAGCCATCATTTCTTCATAAGTGGTGCCCCACCTGTCTGGCATCTCTGCCAGCGTCTGTTCAAAGAAGCTGTCAGGTGTTAAAGCCTGACTGGAAAACATATATGATACTCCTGCGTAAGCAAGGATAAGGATTATCAAAAGTAATACAGAAACCTTTTTAATAATTTTCATTTTTCAATCAATTGGTTCAAATATGTATGGCATCAGTGCAGATACATAATATATACATTGTCCTACAATACATTCTGCAAGATATACCATGTGTATCAATTCTTCGATCAAGTCCAAGACCGATCCTTTTCTCTGAGATAGTTCCCTCGCATAATGTTGAATGACAAAAATACCATCTGTAGATTGACAGAAATTTTTTTATGTTCAACTTATTTATAGGACGGAACAATACGGAGTTATTTTACCCGAGAAAGAGCAATTTTTGTTTGATACGGAGTCATTTTTATAATAAAACCTTGCCGGTCTCTAAGACCTACAAGGCTTCCCCTACTCCCTAATGGGCAGTGCCGGACAAACGATTAAAGATTTAACCACAAAAGACACAAAGAAGCTACTAGGGGCAAAGAGAGCATACTTTAATCTCCAGAAAGCGTACTTTGACTTTTAAGTGGATTTGCAAGAAAAAAATGGGTACTTTGACCTCCCGAGAGCGTGCCCCTTTTTAGGTGTAGTTTGTGACCCTGCTGGAGATTCTTCTTCATTTTTTTTAATGTTCCACGATGGTCGTTCCACGCCGACGGATTATTTATCTAATTCTGTTATTGGTTTAACGTGAGTTCGATATAATCTTTTGTAACATTTAAAATTCGCAATTCCCGGGTGTTCTCGGAAAGGGAATGACATCCCGAATGTTACTCATGCCCGTTACGAATTGAATCATTCGTTCAAACCCCAGTCCATAACCTGAGTGGGGTGCTGTACCAAACCTCCTTGCGTCTAAATACCATGAAAGTTCCTCCGTTAGGATGTTCATTTCTGACATCCTTTGCTCAAGCATGTTAAGACGCTCCTCCCTTTGAGACCCCCCAACAATCTCTCCAATGCTCGGAAGGAGCACATCCATCGCAGCGACTGTTTTATTATCCTCGTTCCGGCGCATGTAAAACGCTTTGATATCTTTTGGGTAATTGTAAAGAATCACAGGTTTTTTGAAGTATTTCTCCACCAGAAACCGCTCATGTTCGGATTGCAGGTCAGCCCCCCAGCCTTCTATCAGGTATTGAAACTTCTTCTTTTGATTGGGCTTTGATCTTTTGAGAACCTCTATTGCGCCCGAGTAAGTAAGCCTTTCAAAAGCATTGTTTACAACGAGTTGCAACCTTTCGATGAGAGCCAGCTCACTTCTTTCATTCTGAGGTTTGCACTTCTCCTCTTCTAGTTGACGCTTATTGAAGAAGGCGATATCTTCAGCACAGTTCTTCAGGGCATGATTTACTGTATATTTCAGCATCTCCTCGGCCAGATTCATGTTATCCTCAAGATCATAAAAAGCCATCTCGGGCTCTACCATCCAGAACTCTGCCAGATGACGTGTTGTATTACTATTTTCTGCCCGAAACGTGGGGCCAAATGTGTAAACTTCTCCAACGGCTAAGGCTGCAAGTTCACCCTCCAATTGGCCGGAAACCGTCAGATTTGTTTCTTTTTCAAAAAAGTCTTGTTTAAAATCAATGCCTCCCTTTTCATTTTTTGGTACATTTTCCAGGTTTAGGGTGGTTACTTTAAATGTTTCTCCTGCCCCCTCGGCATCGGAGGCAGTGAGTATGGGCGAGTTCAAATAATAGAATCCCTTCTTGTGAAAGAAAGTATGCAACGCATAGGCCATTTCGTGACGAACCCTCAAAATAGCTCCAAATGTGCTTGTTCGGGGTCTTAGATGAGCTATCTCCCTTAAAAACTCCATTGAATGTTTTTTTGGCTGTAGTGGGTATTTCCCGGGATCAGCCTCGCCAAGTACTTTCACTTCTTTTACTATCAATTCAAAAGCCTGCTCGGCCCCCTGTGATTCTTGTAATGTGCCCGTCACTGAAAGACTCGCTCCGGTGGTTATTTTTCTAATCGTATCCTCATCCGTTTGATGTACATCAAACACTAACTGTAGACTGTTTATCGTAGATCCGTCATTCAATGCTGCAAAAGCTACGTTCTTACTCTCCCGCATCGTTCTCACCCAGCCTTTTACACATAAATCTTCTCCGACCTTACCCTCTGCTAAGATCTGCTTGATTTTTGTTCTTTTGACGTTATCCACGGCCATTAAATATTTGCACCTCAAAACTAGCGAATATGATAATTTTGGCGGCTAGGATTAAGTAATGCAAAAACTCTCACTCACACAGTCACTACAACAAAAGCTGTCTCCTCAGCAGATTCAATTTATTAAATTATTGCAGGTGCCAACGTCGGAATTAGCGAGCAGAATTGAGGATGAGTTGGAAGTCAATCCGGCTTTGGAGGAGGGCAAGGAAGAGAGCGAGACGGAAGAACGGGAAGAAGATTACGAGGAGGATTTTGAGGAATCAGAAGCTGAAGGCATTGAGGATTACCTTCAAGATGATTACGCCGGCTACAAGATGCAGGGAGATGGAAGAGGCCCTGATGAGGAGGGAAGAGAGCGTCCGATACCCGTTGGCAGAACGCTTCAGGAATACCTTATCTCACAGCTAGGCTACATAAAACTAGACGATCGGGAGCAAATCTTAGGTGAGCAGCTTATTGGCAGCATTGACGCTGATGGCTACATACATAGAGATCTGGAGGCTATTGTCAATGACTTGGCTTTTTCACAGGGAATCGAAACTGATGAGGAGGAACTTGAAAATATTCTCTTCAAAATTCAGGATTTTGACCCTGCCGGAATAGGAGCCCGAAACTTACGGGAATGTCTTTCATTACAGTTAGAAAGAAGGGACGAGGATAATGAGTTAGTGCAACTTGCCAAAAGTATTATTAATGATTGTTTTAATGAGTTCTCTAAAAAGCATTATGATAAAATAGCCCGAAAGCTTGAAGTACAGCATGAAGAGAACCTTCGGGAAGCTATTTATCTGATTACTAAACTGAACCCAAAGCCCGGAGGTACCACTGATGAGGTCGTCAAAACGGTGCAGTACATTATTGCTGACTTTATTCTTGTTAATAATGATGATAAGTTGGAACTCTCGCTAAATTCAAGAAATGCCCCTCAGCTAAAAGTAAGTCGATCCTATGCTGATATGCTTGAAGCCTACGACAGGAGTGATAAGAAGGACAGAAAACTAAAAGAGACAGTCTCATTTATTAAGCAAAAGTTGGATTCCGCCAAGTGGTTTATTGATGCTATCCATCAAAGGCAGCAGACGCTGCTTGATACGATGCAAGCAATCATCGACTTTCAATATGACTACTTCTTGGAAGGAGATGAGTCTAAATTAAAACCCATGATCTTAAAGGACGTAGCTGAAAAGATCGACTTAGATATCTCCACTGTCTCCAGGGTGGTAAGAAGCAAACACGTTCAGACGGAGTTTGGTGTTTTTCCACTTAAATATTTCTTTTCCGAGGCTATTTCTACCGATTCGGGGGAAGAAGTAAGCAGCAGAGAGGTGAAAAGTAAATTGAAGGGGTTAGTGGAACAGGAAGATAAGTCAAAACCACTTGCTGATGAGAAAATTGAAAGAATACTTAAACAGAGCGGATATAATATTGCTAGAAGGACTATAGCAAAATATAGAGAACAGTTGGGTATCCCGGTGGCAAGACTGAGAAAACAGCTTTGAGACTTTTTATGAAAATAACCTCAGTGGTTTTTCACCCACTGCTGATAGCGACCCATCTGACTGGCCTCTTTTTGTATATTTCCCCTGAACTGTTGTCAGGAATACAGCCACAGGCAACATTACACTTTCTGCTTTTAGTGTTCTTAATAACCGGATTTCTTCCTGCCTTTAGCATCTTTCTGCTCAAAAAACTCAACTATGTCTCCGACACCGAGATCATCAAAAGAAATGAGAGACTCATCCCGTTTCTCTTCATCTTAATTTATTACATAATTGCATGCTATCTTTTTTACGAAAAGTTGGAAATGGGCCCACTGTTTAATCTCGTGATGATAAGCGTCACAACGCTGATTTTTTTTCTAATTCTCATCACACTCAAGTTTAAGATAAGCATACATGCAACCGCTATTTGGAGTGCTGCGGGCTACTTAACCGCCATTTTAATTCATCATGCGGAGGTCAGAATAATAATTTTTGCAGGGTTAATTTTTGCGGGCTTAACATCAACGAGTCGCCTCTACTTGGGTTATCATACACCGCAGCAGGTATGGATGGGAGCTATTTTAGGATTCTTCTACGGGCTTACCGTAATATTACTTTTTGCTTAAAAACCCGTAACATTAATGCCGATAGTTTTCATCTTTGGATGAACACCATTAACCTCGTCTTTAAAAAGATCACTCATATATTGCTTGTAGAATAAATGAACCCCCTTGAAACCGAATCTTGCCTGAAAACCATACCGCACCGAACTGAGGTTAAATCCTCCGGAGACTTTCTCGACAACGGTCTCATCCAACCTATCATACTTCCACTTAACCTTAGCATTTAATCGAAGGCCAAGCATTCCGCCTACGCCAAGGAATAAACCCTCACCCCCCTCCGTTCCTTTGGGATAAAACCTAAAATCAATGGGGGCTTCAAAGTACGTTATTGCAAGTCTGTTCTTCTCGTAAGAAAGAATGAGGTCATCATCAGGACCGGTTCCGGGTAAAGTCGCAACAGCAACGGACGCTACATCCGATCCGTTTAAAAATTGGCTAAATAAAGTGGTCGTATCCCCAAGGCTTAACTTTTCAAACCCCAGCCCAAGCCCTCCATTGATAGCAAACTTTCTCCCGAATTGCGTTCTCTTGGTATAGTAAAACCCAATAGATTTGGATGACCAGCCGGACTGATCTATAGTGGACGGTTCAGCATCCAGATAGTTCAATCCGATATCTATCATCAATTCCCCTGAAAAATCAGGCTGACTGAACCTTTCCTGGGTAAAGGATAAGAAAGTAAAAAAAAGTAAAACTCCCGCTGCCAAGTATTTCATAAAATGATTGGTAAAAATAAAACCTGCGTAAAAATAGAATCCAATCATATAAATGAAGCGTTTATTCCACAATTATTAGTTTTACATTTAGTTTAGGACTCGTAGCACAACTGGATAATGCACCCGGTTACGGCCCGGGAGATTGGGGGTTCGAATCCCTCCGAGTTCACAAAAAAAAATCTTTTTCGGTTTATTGAAGATACCCCCTATATGGGCGACCGTTCTAAGTATAGTTAATAAACTGTATCTGATCCGGAACATTAATGACCTCAATAAACCAAAGCAAACGCCCGTCCGGCAGTCACCGTAGCTTAGCTGACATAAAAGCCCTTTTAGTTTCGCTGCCGCATCACGTCATCAGAAGTGTCGCCATCGCCATTGAAATCTATTTTTAGCACCGGATATTGGGAGTTGGAGCCAAAATCCCAGGGATCGTCATTCCCGGCGGTGCCATCC
>JAPPDO010000340.1:4094-12383 GCA_028821635.1 Ekhidna sp. | reverse complement strand
CGGCCAAGAAGGTCTAGCGGGAGCGGCTACGCTTTACTATCGCATCTTCTTTGTGATCTTTGTGCCCGTCTCCGTGTTCTTTGTGGTAAGAAAAACCTCTCTGAACGTAGTTTATTTCTTAATCTTTCGTATCTTTGCGATGATTTAAGTTTCATAATTAAACATAGTTTAAGGATTAATAATAGAGGGGCCCCGGCAGTGGGGCTTCTTTTTTGATCTCTTCTACAGGTGTAGTCTGTCTTAAACGGGATTTATTTGATTTTTAGGATTGCTGTGACTTTATTTTTGTTTGTATTCGTATCATCCTTATCCGGGTGTGGTTTGTAATCCGGCTGGGACGGCTACCCCTTTACATCATATTTTATCTATTTTCTCGTTGGAGGGTCAACAAAAACTATTGAAGCGTAAATTGCATTTACGCTTAGACCGGGTTGATTTTATAGCTTCTCTTCATAAAACATAATCATGAAGAAGCGGGAAGGAATCCGTAGCTTGCATTCTCTAAAGGACATGATACTTTTAACCGATTCTTTGAAGCTTACGATCCATGATAAGGCTTTTCCTGCTGCTGAGGAACAACGTATTATAATCAATCGTGTCTTTACTCCTTTAGGGGCTATGGTGGCAGGTGCCACCGATGAGGGACTTTGTCTGCTTGCATTTGCGGGTGGGGAAAAGCTGAAAAATCAAATTGATGCTTTGACAAAAAGCATGAGGGCTGAAATAATGACCGGTCAGCATCCCTTGATCCATTTGGTTAGTTTACAACTTAGTGAATATTTTGAGGGGAAAAGGAAGGTTTTTAATGTACCGTTCGTGATGCAGGGGACGGCATTTCAACAGAAAGTCTGGGATGCGTTGGTCAAGATTCCTTTTGGTATGACACGATCATACAAACAGCAGGCAAAGGTAGTAGGTAATACGAGGTCAGTAAGGGCAGTGGCAAGGGCTAATGGAGCGAATAGGATTGCTATTATCATCCCCTGCCACCGAGTTATTGGTTCAGATGGCAGCATCGTCGGATACGGAGGGGGAGTTCACCGTAAACAATGGCTTCTCAAGCATGAGTTTGAACATCAGTAATTGATCTCAACCTCCATCTGTGTGCGCATCAGGTCTTCTAACGTCTCTCGTCTTTTGATCAGATAGTCTTTACCTTCCACGATCATGACCTCGGCGGGTCTTGGGCGGGAGTTGTAATTTGAGGCCATGGTGGCACAGTAGGCTCCGGCATTTTTGAAAACAAGCAGGTCTCCTTTTCTGACCTCCGATATGATTCGGTCCAATGCGAACGAATCCGTTTCACAAACATAGCCTACCACGTTGTATACTTTTTTCTCACCGGCAGGATTGGATAGGTTTTCGATGTGATGATAGGCATTGTAAAACATCGGTCGGATCAAGTGATTAAATCCGGTATCAAGTCCTACGAAGGTGCAAGAGGTCGTTTGCTTAATTAAATTAGACTTGGTGATGAAGTACCCGGCGTTGCTTACGACGTACTTTCCCGGTTCAAATTCCAGGGTGTAGGTCTTTTTCTGTTTTTCACAAAAATCATTAAACGCTTCACTAAATTTTTTCCCAAAAGCGTCGATATCCGTATGAAGGTCTTCAGGTCTGTAAGCTACTTTGAAGCCGCTTCCAAAATCAATATGGGTCACGGTGTGGAATCGCTCCACTACACTAAATAGAAGTTCTGCTGCTTTTATAAAGACATCTGCATCAAGTATGTCTGAGCCGGTATGCACGTGAATGCCCGTCACATGGATGTTGAGCTTCTGGACAATGCGCTCAATATTCGGAAGTTGATGAATGGAAATTCCAAATTTAGAATCAATATGACCTACTGAAATGTGGTGATTACCTCCTGCCATTAAATGTGGATTGATTCGGATGTAAACGGGTATGTCGGGATGGTTCATTCCGAAATATTCCAGTGTGTAAAGATTGTCGATGTTGATTTTAACCCCTAAAGTGATGGCTTCTTCATATTCTTCCGTTGAGATATTGTTGGGGGTGAAGAGAATATCTTTAGCTTGAAATCCTGCTTTCAGCCCTAGCTGTACTTCCTGGATAGAGACACAATCGAGGCCAGCCCCAAGGGACTTAAACAACTTCAGGACCGCCTGATTGTTTAGTGCTTTGCAGGCATAGTGTACTTTGAGCTTTTCCACTTTAAATGCCTCGGTAAACTGCTCATAATTTGCCTTTATTTGATCGGCATCGTAAATGTAAAGAGGTGAACCGTGTGTCTTAGCTGCGCTGATTAAAGCTTCATTTTTCATTTTTGTTTCGTTTAAAATTTATTCATAAAAAAGCCGAACGATAAGTCCGGCTTTATATTCATTTGTTATTCTGACTAATGCTGCTGACCGAACCGACGGCATCTTATGGATTTCTTTGTTTTTTTCTTTTTATCGTTCCGGCTTTTCATATCGGATTCAAAGATAAAATAAATTCAGGTCATAGACCTATGGTCACGATCTATGTTCACGACCCTTACAATTACTTAGCGAAGCTTACTGCTCGTATTTCCCGGATGACTGTTACTTTAATTTGCCCGGGATATTGCATGTCGCTTTCTATTTTTTGAGAGATGTTAAAGGAAAGGTCAGAGGCCTGCCTGTCATCTATGTCATTAGCATCTACCAGTACTCTGAGCTCTCTTCCTGCCTGAATGGCATAGCACTTGTTTACCCCGTTGAAGTTCAATGCGATGCTTTCCAAATCTTTTAGCCGCTTTAGATATTGCTCCATGATCTCTCGCCTTGCGCCCGGCCTTGAGCCGGAGATTGCATCACATGCCTGAACGATAGGCGAAATCATTGAAGTCATCTCTATCTCATCATGGTGAGCACCGATTGCATTACATACCTCATCGTTCTCTTTGTACTTCTCGGCTAATTCCATTCCTATGATGGCGTGAGATTTTTCGGGCTCCTCTGACCAGACTTTCCCAATGTCGTGAAGTAAACCTGCGCGTCTTGCGAGCTTTGGATTAAGTCCCAATTCTGACGCTAAAGTTGCGCAGAGGTTCGCCACTTCTCTGGAATGTTGAAGTAGATTCTGACCATAGGAGGATCGGAAGCGCATCTTCCCTACCATCTTTATCAGTTCGGGGTGTAGTCCATGAACGCTCAGGTCAATGACTGTTCTTTCACCGATTTCAACAATCTCTTCGATAATATTTTTTGTGGTCTTATTTACGATCTCCTCAATTCGAGCCGGATGTATTCTACCATCTTGTACCAGTCTGTGTAGTGATAACCTCGCTATCTCTCTACGCACGGGATCAAATCCTGAAATAATGATTGCCTCCGGAGTATCGTCTACAATGATCTCTACGCCGGTGGCTGCTTCAAGTGCTTTAATGTTTCGACCTTCCCGACCAATGACCTTGCCTTTGATGTGATCACTTTCAATGTTGAAAACGGAAACTGCGTTTTCGATGACATGCTCCGCAGCGGTACGCTGAATAGCTTCAATCACTACTTTCCTGGCTTCTTTTGCTGCCGTCATTTTTGCCTCCGCTACAATTTCTTTGATTTGCGCAGAGGCATTTGTTCTCGCCTCGTTCTTCAAAGATTCCACCAACTGTGTTTTAGCTTCATCGGCAGACAGATTTGCAGCTTTTTCTAAAATCTTAATCTGCTGTTTTTGCATTTTTTCAAACTCCTCTTTGCGCTGACGGGCGATCTCCATTTGGTTAGCGAGTGCCTCCCTCAGACGTTCAAACTCCTCTTCTTTCCGCTTAATCTGCTCAAATTGTTTATTGAGATTTATTTCTTTCTGTTTGAGTTTTTGTTCGTTAGTAAGGAGGATGCTCTTCTTTCTGTTTGATTCCTCCTCAAATTCTGTCTTCATCTTGAAGAAATTCTCCTTGGCTTGGAGAATTTTATCTTTTTTGATGCTCTCTGCATTTACTTCCGCTTCCTTTAAAATTAATTTGCTCTGCTCCTCGGCTGTCCTGATTTTTTTATTTGCAGACTTGCCCGTGAGACTTCTCCCGATTAAAATTCCGATAGCCATTGCGGCTAAGGAAGATAGGATGATGATTGTTACGGTATCCATTGTTCATTTCATTTAAAAAGAACAGAACAGTTGTAATATAAAAGAGATCGGTCAAATAGCGTTAGAGATGAGTTTATTTAATTTATTAATTTCATGTAATGAAAAATCATCTGATAGCTTGGATGATTCTTCTTTTTTCAACTTTTCCACCAAACAATCAAAAGCTACCATGGCTAAGAGGTCTTGGGAATCATCGATCCCAAACTGGCTTTGATAGTTTTTGATTTTTTCATTTAACATTTTTCCTGCTTTGCGGATTCTCTCTTCGTCTTCAACCTTCACCCGCATCGGGTATTCTCTATTTCCTATTTTGATCTTTATGGATAGTTCTGCCATTTAGTCTTTTAATTTTTATTTTGCCAAATAGGTAATACACTTATCTAACTCTTTTACGTAACTATCAATCTGCGCTTTCAGCGTAGCTGAGTCTTCTTCACCAACAATCATATTGTCTATGATTTTACTCATCTTTCTATCATTTTGAACGGCATCAAGGTTTACCTTCTGGCTTTTTAGTTTCGATTGCAAAATCTGATTTTCACTTTGGCTTTGCCTAAGTTCTTCCCTGAGCCGTTTATTTTCATTTAGTAATAAATGAATCTTTCTGACAAGCTCCTGAAATTCTTTGTATAACTTCTCGCTTAGCATTATTTCCTAATAATCGCACCTAGTTTTTGTTGATATAAATTCATAAGTTCGTTCATGCTTTTATCAATTTGTTTATCGGTTAAAGTTTTGAATTTATCCTGAAGAAAAAAACTAACGGCATAAGCTCTTTTCTCTTTTTCTATTTTATCACCTTCATAGACACTGAAAAGGTTGATTCGCTTCAATAACTTTTTCTCTTGCCGGAAGGCAAGCTGCCGGATATCAGCATAAGATACCTCTTTGTCCAAAACGAGTGATAAGTCTCTTCTGACCTCAGGGTATTTAGAAATAGGCTCAAAAGCTACGTCGGTTTTGTATTTTTTGAGTAATGTCTCAAAATGTAGCTGAGCCTGAAAAACTTCCTGCTTGATGTGGTAAATATCAAGTAATTTCATCTTCAATTTTCCAACTGATCCAATTTCTTTTCCTTTATGCTTCACGACTACTCCGTAATCATAGAGCACCTCCTCTTCAGATGGTATTAATTCTGCATTTCGGATTCCGGCGTATTGTAACATTGAAATAATGGTAGTACTCAAATCTTGAAATAAAACTTTCCTGGTCTCATCCATCCAGTTCGCTTCAGTTAAATTTCCTGTGAGGCAGCAGGTCAGCCATTCCGTTTCTTTGTATCCGCCTTCCTTTTTCTCATAGGATTTACCAAACTCGAAAAACTTCAGATTACTGTTTCGCCTGTTTATATTATATGCAACAGCTTCTAAGGCGGTGTAAACCGGTGAAGTTTTCATAATGGTCAAATCCTCACTGGAAGGGTTCAACATCTCAACTGCTTCTCCACCTATCGGAAACTCCTTCCTATAATCAGGATTGGTCAATGAATTAGTCAGCATTTCCGAATAGCCCTTACCCGCCAGGTATCCTGACAGGTCTTGCTGCACCCGATAAGGTTCATATTCATTGAACTCAGCGAGGTAATCGGTGGAACCCGAGTCATTCAGTTCTATCGAATTAAATCCATAAATACGTAGAACTTCTTCCACCAAGTCTGCCGGACGGGTTACGTCTGAGCGATAAGGAGGCACGACGGCCACAAAACCCTCGTTGTCTACATTCTTCGTTTTGATCTCCAGCCAATTAAGAATCTCTAGGATTAAATGATTGGATAGTTTTTTACCAACTAGTCGATGGAAGTTGTGAAAAGTAGTTGAAATTTGTTTGTGTTTAACAGGTATCGGATAAACGTCGGTAATCTCCGAAGCGGCGTATCCACCGGCAATATCCAGGATCATTGAAGCTGCGAGTTTCAACGCATAAACGGTGATTTCAGGATCAGCCCCTCTTTCGTATCTAAACGAGGCACCGGTAGACAGCCCATGCCGCTGAGCAGTCGCCCGAATAGCATCCGCTGAAAAATACGCTACTTCTAAGAATATATTTTGGGTCGTTTCTTTAACTCCGGATTTTAATCCTCCAAATACGCCGGCCATACACATGCCATTGCTCTCTCCGTCACAAATCATCAGATCATCTTGATGCAGTTCTCTTTCCTTATCGTCAAGTGTGGTGAATTTGGTGCCCGCCGGAAGCATCTTCACCAAAACCTCATCTCCTTTGATCTCATCCGCATCGAATGCGTGCATTGGCTGACCCAAAGCATGTAAACAATAATTGGTAATATCTACTACATTATTGATCGGTTCCAAGCCGATGGATCGCAGTTTCCATTGCAGCCAATCAGGGGAAGCCTTAACCTTTACGTCTCTGATGGTGATCCCCGCATATCGTGGGCAAGCCCGCCCTGCTTCTATTTTAATGGAAATGGGACGTTTGATTTTGATTTCAACATCTTTAGCTTTAGGCAGGGTTAGGTCTTTTCTGAGATACGCTTTCAAATCTCTGGCTACTCCCAGATGGGAGGCTGCATCACCACGATTTGGAGTTAAGCCAATCTCAATGATATGATCTTCCTCCGTCTCAAAAAGTTCAATGGCCGGGGTGCCGTTTGGTTTAGCCGTGTCTAACACCATAATCCCCTCATGGCTGGCACCAAGACCTACTTCATCTTCTGCACAAATCATCCCTTCGGAAACCTCCCCACGTATTTTGACTTTTTTGACTTTGAAAGGCTCGCCGGCAGTAGGATGAATTGTTGAATTTATGGCGGCAACCAGCACTTTTTGACCTGCTACAACATTTGGTGCACCACAGACAATATCAGACAACTTCTCGGCTCCGATATCAACTTTGGTAACCTTCAACTTATCAGCGTTCGGATGCCGAACACATTCTATGACCTCTCCAATAACAATACCTTTAAGGCTTCCCGGGATTTTTTCTATCTTCTCTATTTGCTCAACTTCAAGTCCCGTTTGAGTTAAAATTTCACCTAACTCTTCAGGTTCCTCATCAAAAGGGATGAACTCTCTCAGCCAATTATAGGATACCTTCATGCTTACACTTTCTCATAAACGAAAAAGTCAAAAGTAAGGAATAAGATAATCCTCCGAGCCTAAAACTTGAATTTGTGTTCTAGAGTCAGCCTTGAGAATTTATATAGAAGTGAAATCTTATTCAGAGATAATGCTAGGTTTGATGATTTACCCATTGGGTTCTATCAGTTGTATGGAAGCAAAGCAAATTACTGCGAGCGTGAAACAAGATTATTTGAATCTTCTCATGTGGTAGGTATTATTGTTCTGCCTGACCACGCTTCAGTTGTCCCAATAAATAACATCGATCCAATAGAAAAATTACTAGATTTTTCTGATCTTACCGTAGTGCCATCGCCAGAACCATTCTATAAATGGAACCCCCGACTGAAAAAATAGTACTTATGAAAATTCAAACTTTACTCATATTTTTCATTTTATCCATCAGCAGTGGCTTGTTTGATGCATCGGCACAGAAAAGCAATGCTAAAAAAACGCCTCACTTATTTTATAATAATCACGATGACCATTATTTTTGAATAGCTGTATTAAAGAAGTTATCAGTCATCAAGAAAACAAAAAAAAACATGAAACCCATACACCAAATAATGCTAATGTCACTAATGCTGATAGGAATATCATGTAAAGATGATGCAAATGATTATCCTGAAGGGGAAGTCTTTGTTCAATCTGTTCAGGTTCCGGATACGGTATCTATACAAGAAAGTTTTGAAATTGAAATTGAATTGGTTTTACCCGACCCTTGCTGGAGTTACTCCAGATTAGAAAAGCAGGAAAATGGGACAATCACTTCTTTTCAAGTTTTTGCTAAAAATACAGCAGGAGGAGATATTGCATGCCCGACTAGACCTGTTACCGAGAAGGTTAAGGAACAAATAACTCTAACTTACTCGGGAAGTAATGATTTAATCTTTAATGGTTTTGTTAATGCCCATAATGCTCTACTCACAAAAACCATATTTGTCACGAACTAAAATTTCATGTCATGCAAAAACGATTCCTAATTCTGGTCTTTACTCTTATTAGCAGCTTGTTTGAAGTACCGGCACAGAACATCAGTGTTCAGAAAAAATTTAATGAATATGGACAAGAGATTACGATGAATGCCGCCTCTCAGGCAGCAACCGACCCGATAAAACCCAACAAAGGCACAGGAGAT
>JAPPDO010000340.1:0-3679 GCA_028821635.1 Ekhidna sp. | reverse complement strand
TCGAAGCCTATGAAGAGGTTACGGGGTGTAAATTTGAACCGGTACAACGTGATGACATCCGTTCGGGGGATAAAGGAAAATATGCTTCTGTTTATTTAACGGGTGTGGATTCATACAAACAAAAGGTGCATACAGACGCTGTGGGCAATTTCAAGTTTGATGATTTGCCGATTGGTCATTATGAAATAGTTGCTGAAAAAGAAAGTAAAAAAGAATCATGTGATGAAGGTTGGTCAGTAGTTTCTGATTATCCGGTGCACAGGTCTTATAAAATCATTCAACTTCTAGTCGTACCTAACAAAACATCTCTGGTCGAAATTGACGAAATTGATCCTCAAGAGGTTTTTGTAATATACCTTGACTATGACTTGGAACCAGAAACTCTCATTGAATGGAAAATTCGATTGAAAAAATAGTTTTTATGAAGACCCGAATTGTACTCCTATTTTTCATTTTATCCATCAGCAGTGGCTTATTTGCTCAAAAGGCACGTATTGATCCTTATTTAAGCACAGCCAGCAGGGCTTATGGCAAAGGCCAAAATCCGAAAGGCAGAACTTTAGGATCCCCGAATGCTGCCGTTTTAAGGCAATCACTCCAAGCGGCAGGGATTGAGGCTGATAAGAATGGAGCGGAGTGGAGAATCAACGTGCTTCTGGAGTTTGACGGGGACGTCGGCGATCTTGAAAAACTTGGAGTAAACCTGCGAACCAAAGTAGGCAATATTTATACTGCCGACTTGCCTATTGACCGGTTGGAGCAAATCCGGGAAGTATCGGGAATGAAGGTCATTGAAACGGCACGATTAGCGGAGACAGAACTGGACGCTAGCCGGCAAGATGGTCAAAATTGACCAGGCTCATCGTTCATACGCTTATCGGGGTGAAGGGGTTATTGTGGGGATTATCGACACCGGCATTGACATTGACCATCCCACTTTTAAAGACAGCAACGGGAAAACCCGAATCCTCTCCATTTGGGATCAAAATAAATCGGGCACCGCTCCCGCAGGGTATAATTATGGAGTAGAGTGGTCTTCAACCCAAATCAATAACAGGTCCTGTACACACATTGATGAGAAGGGTCATGGCACCCATGTGGCGGGTATCGCAGTAGGGAATGGCCGTTCTGCACTGGGCCAAACGGATTTTATAGGCATGGCACCGGAAGCAGATATTCTCGTTGTGGCTACAAAAACTAGCTACTCAGATTACTTAGCGTATTATTCTACCCATATAGATTATATCATTGATGCTGTAAATTACATCGCAGCGAAGGCTAAGGGTCTTGGCAAACCGTGGGTCATCAATATGAGTTTTGGATTGAAAGGAGGCCCCAGAAACGGCAGCAGCCTTTATGAGCGGGCTATTTCGGAATTCATTAATAATAATAACTTCGGAAAAGGGCGAATCGTCGTAAAATCTGCCGGAAATGACGGATATGATCCTACAAATGTTAATTCCACACCGGAGAAGAGGGAAATTCACAAAATCCATGCAGAAAGCAATGGTACTGCTACAAAGCGATTTAAAATTAAAGATGATCAGTCATCTGACCAAAACTCAGGGCTTATTGAACTTTATTATCCCTTATCCAGCAATTATTCCGTCAAACTTACATCCCCCAAAGGCAGGGTTTTTGGTCCGGTTGCCAAAGGAAAGATTTTTGCTTCCTTTTCCGGTGGGAATACCGCAGACGGGGCAATAGTCATTGATAATTTCTTCTCCGGTGAAGACATTCAATACAAAGGCTCGGATGCTTTCTGTCTGATTACGTTAAGCGATTATGCACCTGTTGACCCGAACAATCCCGTCAATCACTTGACAAACGGTACCTGGATATTGGAAGTTGCCGGTGGATCGGGAGCATGGGATGCTTACATAGTGCCAAATAATCTTAGGACTAAGGTCTTCTTTGAGGACAACTCATATAGCAACACTCAGCTAATTACAGAGCCGGGCAATGCACCCAATGTCATTACGGTTGGTTCGGTAAACTCCAAAAATAAGTGGATTTCGATAGGACTTACTTCGTTAGTTAAAGGTTATCCAATTGGAGATATTTCTTATTTTTCAAGTCTCGGTCCGACCCGGTCGGGTCTCAATAAACCTGAAATCTATGCCCCCGGAGCCTGGGTTGCCTCTGCGCTGTCTTCCGACCAGAAACCGCCTGAAAATCGGCAGTTATCTTCTAATGCGCAGTATGTCCATCTAAAGGGCACCAGCATGGCTGCTCCGCATGTGAGCGGAGTTGTTGCATTACTTCTGGAGAAGTATTGTGTTGATGAGCGCAAAAATTACGGTCATAAAGAAATCATGCAGATACTCAATAGAACCAAAACGGAAAATAATGTTTTGAATGCAGCGGCAGCCTTAGCCCCTAAAAGGATCGTTCTGGGCATAGAAGATAAAGTTGAGATAAGCGATTATCGCGGAGCCAGCCCCCGTACCATCTCCCCTAATCAATCAAATCGCTACTATGCCTACTTTTCCGATGTTGCCCCTCTCGGAGATTATGTTACGTCTTATAACTGGAAAATGGAGTTTTATCATGCAGGCGGGAAGTACTTGGCCGCTCAGGGTTCCACAGGCCGGGGCAGTAAGTCTAATTGGTATATTACCATAAAGGAAACTTCATTACCTAACTATAGCTGGACCCGGCACTCGGACGGAAATGTCAAAGGACTGGTCTCTGTTAGCAGTATTGATAATGACGGCTATTATGGACATTATGATGAATTGGGGATCGGATTGAGACTCAAACCCAATCAACCGCTTATTCTCAGGAGTTCCGTAGGCACATCCTCCATTAGCTTATCTTATGCTTCAGGAGGTGCTTCGAGCTATAAAGTGTATTACGGAACCTCATCAGGTTCTTATTCCAAGTCTCAGTCAGCGGGCTCATCCACCTCTTCCACCATCTCCGGACTAAACCTGACGAGCGGCCCGATCTATTATTTTGCCGTAACCGGAACTAATTCGTATGGAGAGAGTACATACTCCCAAGAACTGAAAGTTGAGCCTGAGAATATCACACTCCAAAATCAGACGATTTCCAATGGTGAGACCATTTCATTCAGTGCAAATAATACTATTGAAATAGGCGGTAATAGCAAAACCTATACGGTCAATTCGGGAGCAACCGTTAAAATGACTTCCTGTAATGCGATTACACTAAAACCCGGCTTCCACGCCAAGCGGGGAAGCAATGTGCATATTTTTATTGAGCCTTGTATTCAATTAAATTCAGCATTATCAAATTTGGAAAGCCTTGAAGAAGGAGACTCCGTTACTTTAGAAGAAAGTCCCGAACCGTTGCTAAAAGTTTATCCTAATCCGAACAATGGTACTTTCTATGTAGACCTGTTGAACGAGCATCCGGTATTACTTCAATTGACCGATTTGAACGGAAGCATCATCCTCGAAAGAAAAGAGCTAAACAATGGAAAATACTATTTTGAACTGTCAAACTGGCCGAAGGGTATTTACCTGTTGCGCACGTTTGACAACAAGCAAAAACGATTAATAACTGAAAAAATAGTACATCAATAAATTCAGCCTTATATGGACAGGATAAAAGCAAAACGATTAAAATAAATACTTATGTGGCAATTAGTTGTTTTATTCGGTCGTTTAAAATCTTTAATTTAAAATTTGTAATGCGTAAACTAACAAACACA
>JAPPDO010000105.1 GCA_028821635.1 Ekhidna sp. | reverse complement strand
GGTAGACATCACCTCCCTGCGAGGCGGCCTGTATTTGGTACAGTTACCGGACGGCCGTTTGTTGAAGTTTGTCAGGGAGTAGGGGGAATTTGACGGGTTTTGAATGAGGGTTCCATTTAGTCCATTTCGCCGGCGATAGGCGAGGTAAGCATTCTCCGAATCTTATCTTTATCGGTTTGGGTGCCAAGAACAAACATCATCTTCGTAACGGCCGCTTCTGTGGTAATATTATTCCCACTTAGTACTCCAATCTCATTGAGCATTTTGCTGGTTTCGTATTTCCCCTGCTGCACTTCGCCACCAACACATTGACTAACATTTAAAATGTATTTACCCCTGTCAATTGCTTCTTTGAGTGCCTTTGTAAACCACTCAAACTTCATCGTATTTCCGGACCCGAAAGTCTCCAATACCACTCCTCTCGTTTTACTCTCCGATAGAATTGCGGAGGCTGAGTGTTGTGGCATTCCGGGGAATAATTTTAATAATGAAATATTGGGGTTTAAGGTTGCTGAGACATTCAGATTGGCTTTTGTGTTATGCTTTTTTAAAGCAGAGTTGTTAAACGCTATGTTTATGCCCATCTCAGCGAGTGGAGGATAGTTCTCCGAATCAAAAGCTGCAAATGTTGAACTCCTTAACTTCTGAGACCGATTGCCTCTCAGCAGTTTATAGTTAAAATACAGACCTACCTCACTAATCTTTGGAATTCCTTCTTGTTCTGCTGAGGCTAACTCTAGAGCAGCTATTAAATTTTCCCTCGCATCTGACCTTAAAGAGCCTATCGGTATTTGTGCTCCGGTAAGAATAACCGGCTTATTGAGCCCTTTGAGCATATAGCTTAACATGGATGAGGAGTAAGCCATGGTATCTGTGCCATGTAAAATGACAAAACCATCGTATTGCATGTAGTTTTCTTCAATAATATAAGCCATGTTTTTCCAATCTTGTATTCCAACATTTGAAGAATCTATCGGTATAGGGAAAGAAATTACGGTTAGTTTGAGGTTAAGATTTTTCAGAACGGGTATGCACTCGACTACTTTGCCAAAGTTAAAGGGCGTGAGTGCACCATCTTCATCCCGCACCATTCCAAAGGTTCCTCCCGTGTAAATGATGAGGATGGATCGATTTCCTGATGAATTGATATTTACGATCTTATAATTCACTATTAAGTTGGTTCAGGGAAGAATAATGTTTCTGCATTTTCCGTTGTAAGTTCGTTTACCTCTTTGATGCTCATCTTTAAATATTTTGCAATTTTTTCGCAAATATATATTAGCAGCTTAGGTTCATTCCTTTTTCCTCTTTTAGGGGTTGGTGCCAAATAAGGAGCATCTGTTTCCAATACAATTTTTGACTTATCAAGATGGGGGATGATTTTGTCCAACCCTCCATTCTTAAATGTGCTTACCCCTCCAAGCCCCAGATAGAATCCCTGATCCACTATTCTCTCTGCCTGATCGATGCTGCCTGTAAAGCAATGAAACACCCCTTTAAGCCCCTTGCCCGAGTATTCCTCAACCATGGCGATGTTCTCATCAAGACTTTCTCTACAATGGATTACAACGGGGAGGTCATACTTCAATGCAATTTCACATTGAAAATGAAATGCTTCTACTTGCTGATCCTTGTAGATTTTATCCCAGTACAGGTCGGTTCCAATCTCCCCAACGGCCAGGAAGTCCCGCTTGGTAAACCACTCCTCCACTACGCTCAATTGCTCTTTATAATCGCCTTTCACATAACATGGATGCAGCCCCATCATTGCATAGCAGACTCCTTCATACTTCTCCTCCAACCTAAGCATAGCATCAATTGAATTGGCATCAATGTTTGGCATTAAAATTTTATCAATCCTAACCTCTATGGCACGATTGACTACCTCTTCAATATCTTCTTCAAATTCTTCAGCATAAATATGTGCATGGGTATCAATCATTTTGAAATCTTAAATGTTTAAAATTGATAATATGATAACAATTTTACCTTTTCCGTGTAAGAAGAGTAGGTCAGATTCTGAAAATGAGCGTCTCATTTAGCTGTTCTCAACCCTACAGGAAAGCATTGTAATATCATCGTGAAAGTCTCCCTCTCCTTTAAATTTTTGCAATGAATCCAGAATTATATTTTGAAGCCGGCTGATATCGGAGGAGTCTTCCTTCTCAACAATGTTTTTTAACCGATCAAATTCAAATAACTCATTTTTCTCATTAAAGGTCTCCGTGAGTCCGTCAGTATAGCAAAGAATAAAAAAGTCGGTAAGATTTTCAATTTTTTTACTTTCTATAAATGGTAATGGATTCAGCATACCTAAAACAGTGGTGCCCTCTGTGAGGAGTTGTATTTTACCGCCGCTCTTTAAAATGATCTCATTATGCCCGCAATTAATATATTCCAAGGTGCAACTCCTGAAATCATAAGTTGCCGTGAAAAATGTGATGAAGTTCTCTGCATTACCACTTCTATGGGTGGTAAGGTTCAGTCCGGTTATTATCTCTTCCAGGTTAATAGAATGTCGAACTAAAGCTCGCAATGAAGCCTGAAAATTGGACATGAGCAATGCTGCGGGAACCCCTTTGCCTGAAACATCAGCGATGCAAATCAAAAATTTGTCCTCATTTAATTGGATGTAGTCATAGTAATCGCCTCCAACGTCATGATGGGGGAGGTAGAATGCCTCAATTTGAAGTCGCTCATTTTTGGGTAACTCTTTAGGGAAAAGGAAATTTTGCACTTTCTTGGCGATCTCAAGCTCCCTTCTGTAAGCCTCCTGCGCTATCTGCTTTCTAGCCAGCTTCTTATTCTCGATCGCAACAAGGATAATATTTGTAAGTGCATTAAGAAATCTATTCTGCTCACGGTCATCTAAACCGCCCTTTAGGAACACAACTGCTAATAACTTCTTTTTATGCCGAACCGGAAATACAGACGTGAACTCAGAAAATACATCATCGGATACCTTCTTTCCCTTCTGGAGAAGTAAATACTTTTTTGGAAGATCATGGTTGGTAAAGTCTATTTTAGTGCCGAAGTGAACTCTGCAAATCCATCTTCCATTCTCTTCCCCATAAAGTGCCAGCTTCTCCACTTTCAAGTCAGCCAATAAAATGAATCGATAAATCTTTAGAAGGTCTCCTTCGGGGAGATTATTGTTTACAGCTTGTGTAACCTCCAACAATGCGTTCAACTGAAGATCTTTTATATCTAATGAAGCCTTGCTCACCTCTGATTATGTTCAAATAGTCCTTTTTTAGAGGCTACATAGAAGTAGGATTTATAACACCTCTCCATGTCAATATTTTCCAATGCCAATTCCTCTTCCATTAAATGATACACTTTCACAAAGCCTTTAGCTATGAGACTGACTAAGTTTACTTTAATCTCCTCATCGTCAAATCCCGTCGCACTCTTGATATCATCGTACCGAGTCACGAAGTATATTTCGTTAATGATGCAGTATTCAATATCTGTCAATAGCTTCCGCTTTTCTAACTATTCTTAAAAACCAAAGATAGAAGCTAAGCCCATCAATAAAAGATGAAAGGGGTGAAGTATTTGTAAATAGAAAGGGCGTAACTGCTGATCGTAATTTACTATAAACCCTCTTCATTGATCCCAAACTTAGGACAATTAAAATCCGTAATTATCTAAAATTTAATCTTTTACTAAAAAAAATCGGGATGGGACAGCACGAAAAATGTTGGCTTATGTCATCGGCAGAAGCAGGAGAAGAAGATGAAGAATTCAAAATATTGTTCAATAAGATGTAAATTTGAATCCAACTTTTTCACCAATGAAAAAATTTGAGTTGCTGTTTATCTGTGGGTTAATGTTTTGTGCGTGCAACACCAATGAACTTAAATTTGATGATATTAAGCTTCAGCCCGTTAATGGTATTTACGTCATCCCGCTAGGAGAGATTAGTTATACCATGCAAAAATTATTGCGAGAAGCAGAAATTCAAGATGATTCGCTTCAGATAGGTGCTGATTCAGTTTACGTGTTGATTTATACGGATCAACTTTCTTATATGGCAGAAGATGAATTCATTGAAATAGGTGACGTATCGGACAATGGCACTCTGACCGTTCCTGCCAGCTTAGCTACCGGAGTTGTTGCCGCTCCAACAACAGTTACAGTAAGCGATTCTTACGTTCAGACTTACAATCCTCAGGATAATGAAGAACTTGATTCTGTCTTTCACGATGAGGGTGAGTTAGCGGTGACGGTCACTTCAAATGCAAATGTTTCAAGAGTTGATTTTCAGTTTACTTTCAACAATACATTAAACCTCAATACAGGAGATATGATCACTATTACCGGAACGTTAAATAGCCCGGGAACCGGCAATGCGGCAGAGGATTTGGCAAACCATGCCACACTATTTCCGGGAGAAAGTAACGCATTCGACCTTGACTTTGAAGTCAGCTTTGTGTTGGCGGCAGGGCAGGAATTAATGGGAAATGAGACGGTAGCGTTCAATTTTGTTTATAGGGACCAGACTTTCTTGGTCATCTATGGAAAGTTTGGGCAAAATACTGTACAAGTTGGAGATGAAGTTCTTGAGTTTGATTTCTTCAATGATTTAGACGAAGGTATATCTTTCGGCAATCCCACTCTTCGTTTCAATTTCGTAAATTCTTTAGGAATCCCATTAGCCGTTGATTTTTCCGGTTTATTTGGTGATGACGGAGCCGGCGGAAATCAGATTTTTCTTGACGGGCCTGTTACAAACCCAAGAAGGTTCCCGGAGATAGCCCCCTCTCCGGACATAAATTCCACCAGTGAAACCACCATTGAGCTAACGCCCTCCAATTCAAATATCAGAAGTGTTCTTGGGACCTCTCCCTCCAGAATTGTCTTCGATGTAACAGCTACTTCAAACTACTATGATACAGACAACTCCGAACCTAATTTTGCAAAACCCGATGATTCAGTTACCGCCATTATAGACCTTGAATTTCCGGTTGAAATTAAATTAGAAAATTTTCAAGAATCTTTTCAATATGAATTAAGCGGAGGATTGGACGTAGAAAATGTGGACTCTGCTTTTTTGAGAGTTGTAACGCTGAATGAACTGCCCTTTTCTGGGCTACTCACGATGGAAATCCAAGATGAAGCTGAGCAGGTGCTTTACACTATTCCGGAGAGTATGCCTATCAATACCCCGTTCATTAGCGTAAATGGACTCGTAACCGATCCCAATAGTTCATCCGTAGACATCCCGCTGCCCCGTGAAGCCATTGATGCCTTGGAAACGGGAAGTTTCATAAATATGAACTTAACGATAAATACACCCGAATCACCAATCTCTGATGAGGTTTTTGTGAAAATCCGGCCAGACTATACTATTCAAATCAAGGTAGGACTTGGCGGGCTGGTCAATGTGAGTTTTTGATGAGAGCGTTTTTAATTATCATTTTAACCTGCTTTATGCTACCCGGAGTAAAAGCACAAACCAGTGTATCATTTAACCATTTAGGTAATGCTACTTTTCAAAATAACTATCAAAATCCGGCATTAATCCCCAGAGAATACTTACTCATTGGCATACCGGTAATTTCTGGTATTCATGCCCATATCAATACCAAGACCAGCTATCGCGAGACATTCACAAAGGAGGGAAATACGACGCTGATAGACATTAATAAAATTCTTGAAAACCTCCAGCGACACAATATGGTATCAACACACGTTGGAATCAACCTCTTTCATGTAGGGTTCAAAGTAAAAAATAAAAGCCTAATCAGCTTCTCCGGCAGAGAAAGACTGGAAGTTGATCTACTCTACCCAAGTCAGCTTGTTGATTATTTTTGGAATGGCAACCAGCAGTTTATTAATGAGTCAGTTAAAATATCAAATGCCGGAATCAAAGGCATGCATTTCAGAGAATTTGGAATCGGATATGCAACACCGGTAAACGAAAAAATAGACTTTGGTGCAAGAGCTAAGTTTTTAGTTGGATTTGCAGATGTAAGCCTTCCGGGTAATTTTTCAGCTAAGCTGGAGTCCGATAATGAAATCTTTCAACTTGAAAATACAGAGGTAAAGAATTTTGCATTAAGAACAGCCGGCCTAAACATTTACATGGGAGATCAAGGAAACTTGGGGTCCCACCTCCTCATGAATAGCAACACAGGCTTTGGACTTGATTTGGGACTAACCTATTATATCAGTCCTACTTACACCGTGACCGCCTCCTTACTTGATGTCGGATTTATCAACTGGAAAGAAGATGCCGAAAGTGACGTGATCAGTAATGACATTTCATTCAACTACGATGGAGTGCCACTGGACGAACTGGGGACGATAAGGCCAGTCATACAGGATTCTTTGGTTGATCGGTTTGATACTACCAAAGACTTTGACCCATACAGAGGCTGGCTGCCATTAAAAGGGTACACAAGTTGGATTTATCACCTTAGAAGAAATACCGATATTTACTTTTCCGGAGGTGCCAGGCTTGTGCAGCGGCGTATGAAGATGCTTTACGGAGTTGGTATAACTCAAAAATTTGGACCCGTCTTCACCGGAAATATTACTGCTTCAAAACTACCACAGCAGTTCGTTAATCTGGGAGCATCTTTTGTGTTAAAAGGGGGGGCCTTCCAAATATATATGGCGGCTGACCAAATTGTTAATTTCTCAGTCCCCAATGCAAAAGCCTTTGATTTTAGGCTCGGAATTAATCTGGCGATTGGGACGGAAGAATACAGTTTTGAAAATCCTTATGAAAAGAGAAAAATTCCGGATGCGAAAGGATTGGATACCAACACGTTTTTAGGGAGGAAAGTTAAAACTAAAAAAAGACGGGGAATCTACTCTATTATCAGAAAGCAACGCAAGAGAGAACTTAAAAATAATAGGACAAAAAGAGATAATGCTATCGAAAAGAAAAGTTTAAACGGGAGAACGGGCAAGAAAAATACCGATGAAAGCTAAAATAGTGCTCTGAATGCGTCGCTCAACTTCGAAAAGGCTCTTATCGCTATCTTGAATCGGTCTAAATCCTCTTGTTTAATGTTATGTTTTGATACGTACATCTCTTTTAAGCCAAGTTTTTCGGCCTCATTAATCCGACTTTCGATTCCCGAAACGGGTCGTATTTCCCCTCCAAGACCTACCTCGGCGGCAAAGCAGACCCCCTCTTTTACAGGGACATCTTCAAAACTGGAGAAGAGTGCAATACATATTGCCAAGTCTAAGGCAGGATCCTGCACTTTCAAACCCCCTGCAATATTTAAAAAGACATCCTGGCTGCTCAGGCGAACACCAATTCTTTTTTCGACTACAGCCAATAGCATCATCAATCGCTTATGGTCATACCCCGTGCTGCTTCTTTGAGGATTACCATAAGTGGTTGGACTTACTAGAGCTTGAGTTTCCAAAATAAGAGGTCTATTTCCCTCTAAAGCAGCACCAAGTGCTACTCCACTCAGCGTATGTTCTCGAAGAGAGATGAGTATCTCAGATGGATTCCTTACTTCTCTAAGCCCTTCCGGACGCATCTCAAAAATTCCAAGTTCAGAAGTGGGGCCAAACCGATTTTTTATTGTTCTGAGCATTCGATAAGCATGGTGCCTGTCTCCCTCAAATTGAAGAACAGTATCCACCATATGCTCAAGTACTTTAGGACCGGCTATGACTCCCTCTTTGTTTACGTGGCCGATTAAAAAAACAGAAATATTTTTTTGCTTGGCAAACTTGAGAAGCTGTCCACCACATTCTTTCACTTGTGAAATAGACCCGATTGCAGCCTCTATGCGGTCTGAGTGCAGCGTCTGCATTGAATCTATAACCAAAATTTCAGGCCCTAGCTTTTCAGCTTCTCTTAATACTTCAGACAGGTTGGTTTCGGCATAAAGAAAACAAGATTCGGAAGTTGCACCAATGCGGTCAGACCTCATTTTAATCTGCTCATTACTCTCCTCACCGGATACATACAGCACTTTTCCGGAATGCCTGACGGCCATTTGAAGCATGATAGTAGACTTCCCAATACCCGGTTCACCCCCAATAAGCACTAATGAGCCTGCTATAATTCCACCCCCTAATACCCGATCCAACTCTGCGATCCCGCTCCTAGTCCGTACATATCCACTTTCCGTAACTGCCTCTTTGATATTTATCGGCTTACTCTTCTCACCGGGAAAGTTCATGTTAGAAGAGGTTTTTGAGGCAGACTCCTCCAAATAGGTGTTCCACTCTCCACAGGAGGGACACCTACCCACCCATTTAGCTGATTCAGCCCCACAATTCTGACAGAAGTAGACAGTTTTAGCTTTTGTCATCATTTGCGAAGATAGACACCCTTCCAAAAAAGAAGTTTTCGGGGGGAAGGAGGTGGTGGTAGATTAGCAGAATACGATGTAAAGGTGCATTTTAGCATTCAGCAGTTTCTTTTGATAGACCGTTGAGAAAACTTTACAGAAATTATTAACAGCACAGAATATTTTGATGATTCCATAAAATATTTGAATTGACACACTATGCAGTCATTACTTTTAGTAGCTAGTTCTCATCGCATGGCAGAAGGCCGTCATAAGAAAAACCAGAAATCCTTAACCGGTTTTTTGTCCCATAAATCTAACTGCCGTCTGATATCGACTCTTTCGTAGGGTGAGCTTACAGTGACCAGAATTTGGGGATTCTCAATATTGGGAATCTCATCCTGGTGCTTTATAATAATCCCGTACACATCTTGTCCTATCTTCCTGTTATTATCACACACCCAGTGAAGTCTATTCTCCTCTTCTATCAAAAGTTTTGCTAGGTCTTTGCCATTCTTTCCAGCACCCCAGAGCACTAAAGGGCGATTCCGGTCACGGTCAATATGATAGAAGTACCTGTTTTTCAAATTGAAATATCGATTGTCTTTGTACTCATCCCAGGTTCTGGAAATTCGGCTTGGGTGATCTCTCCAATAGTGAAGAATCTTATCTATTCCGATCACTTTTAATTCTTTTTTATAAAAGCGAAAGCATAGGTCATAATCCTCCGGATAGATTTCCGGATTAAACGCATCTACGGCATCAAAATCTTCTTTATGGATAATCCAGCAATGTGAAGGGATGACGCATTCCTGATAGATTTGCTCGTAGTGCGTGTTGGTTCTGGCTAGTTCGTTAATCCACGCTTCGTATCTTCTGAAGCCCGCCCCTACTTCTCCTGTCTCTGTAAAGTGTTTAGTACCTCCGGCAATAATATGTCCTTTCCCATATTTAAGCCATTTCTTTACCAACACTTCCAGCTTATCCGCAGGCATCCAGTCGTCGGAGTCCATCCGGTTAATTAATTCACCTTTTGCATGCGCATAAGCCTCTTTTAATGCAGGTATGAGTTTATGCCTTTCGCTGTGAAGCACCCGTATCCTCTTGTCTTCCCGATCATAAGATTCAAGGATGTCTGCTGTGCTATCGGATGAGTGGTCGTTGATTACAATAAGCTCCCAATATTTATAGGTCTGCGCAAGGATGGATTCTATACAGGCCGCCAGATAAAACTCAGCATCTTTGGCCGCCATAATGATAGAAACAAGTGGCTTATCCATTTTTATCGTTTTCTCTCGCAGTGCCTGACAGAACGTTTTTCAAGCCGGGGGTTACTTACCAAATTTCTCCTCCAATACTTTTATTCGGTATTCAAAAATTGTAATAAGTTGCTTTCTTACAAAAAGTGACTGAGCTATATGCCCCAAAAATCCAAAAGGAATTTTATAGGAGACTTTATCGGTCATGCTGACCCCTTCGTTCACTTCCTCGAAATGATGCTCATGATGCCACATGCTGTAAGGGCCAAAACGCTGCTCATCTACAAAGAATCTGCCCTCTTCAACATGGGTAATTTCTGTTACCCAGTTTATTTTTATTCCGGGAAGTGGAGCCACTCTGTAGGAGATAATCTGACCTGAATACATTTTATCCGACAAGTCTGAGGTGATCTTGAACCCCATGTGAGTAGGAGTGATTTCGGTAAGATTTACCGGAGTAGAAAAATAATCCCATGCCTCAGACAGCCCAATCGGCAGCCTTTGCCTCGCACTTAATGTATAAATACCGGAATGCTTTTTAATTTCCACCATGGCTTACTAACCCTGATTTATAAAAAAGGTTAAAATATTGGTACAAGTTAAGTATGTTTACCACTTAGATAGTTGAATATTGAAGGAATTACTTTTTATATTATCTTTAATCGGCAGTATCACGCTGTTTTCTCAAGACGAAAGCGTCCGTGGCGTAGTGAAGGACAGTGCCAGCCTCGACCCGATGATAGCTGCTCACGTTCTAAATCGTAATAAAGGACTCGTCACTTACACGAATTCGGATGGAGAATTTAAAATCCCAGCCCCCGTTGGTGATACATTAGTCATATCAAATGTAGGCTATCAAACTTTGGCATGGATCGTTGAGAAGGGTTGGGATCAGGGGAAGGTATTTCTTCTGCCCACAAGTACCATTTACCTTGATGAGGTAGTAGTCGGTAAGCTCCCGACATATACTCGGTTTAAAGAGCAGGTGATGAACGTACAGGTAGCGGATTCTTCTTACGTTGTTCCCGGAGTTATTATTACCGAAACAGAGAGTCCAGACGGGATTTTAAGCCTGAATGGGGGTTTGACTATTAAAGGTCCCTTTTCCAGGCTCTACAATGCGTTTAGCAAAAAAGCCAAAGAAAAGAAGAAGTTTAAGAAAATTCTTAGTAAAAAGCCACTTCATGACAAAGCAAACCTCAAATTTACCAGATCGTGGGTTTCGCAAACTACAAAACTCACAGGCGATACACTGACCAGCTTCATTGAGTATTGTAATTTCAGTGTAGAATACATCGCTGAAATGCCCCGCTACATTATTTATGAAGACATGATGGCATTGCTGCCTGAATTTTTAAGTGAATATGAAGATTAAAACCCGGTTAAGAGGGATTACTAATCATGCTTTCCTGTATTCGTTTTATTTCACTGCTTGGTCTCAAAGTTAGCTTTAACGAAAGATCAACTTCCTCCCTTCCTACTCCCTCACAAACCTCAACAAACGCCCGTCCGTTAACTGAACCAAATACAGGCCACTTTGCAGGTAGGTGATGTCCACCTTTGTATTCATAGGACTTTCCAAAAGCGGTTTCCCGCTGAGGCTTAGTATTTGGAATGTGCCTCCGACCGGAAACTGCACCTCCAGATAGCGGCCCGATGGATTGGGGAAGATGACTGTTGCATCATCTGCCTCTGAAAAGCTAAGAATATCATCAGCCGGATCATCCGTGACAGTGACGGTAATCGTTTGCATGGCACTGTTGGTGCCGTCGCTAGCGGTTATTTCTACTTCGTAGACATTGCTATTATTGGTACTGCCGAGTGCTTCAAAATCAGGAGCTGTTTTGAAAGTCAAAGTCCTAGAACTTTGGTCAATGCTAAACCGTTCGCTATCAGTTCCTGCGGTGACGGGGTAGGTGAGCGTTGTACCTGCCTGCGTCGGATCGGTAGCCATGACGGTTAGCACGGCGGTGGTTCCTTCTGCCACGCTCACTGCGGCATCTGAGCCAATGACCGGAGCAGCATTATCGTTGATGGTGGCATTAAACGTATTGTTAGCGACGTCGGTAGCGGGGTCAGCCGCACCGCCGACGTTGGTCATGCGTGTGTTGAGGTCAAAGCCGTTGGCGGTGGCATCGTTTGGTCGATGCGAGGGTGAGCATTGCGGAGTCTCCGGCTTCGGGGGTATTGTCCGGTGTGGTGGTGAGTGTGAGGGTGGCGGTTTTTGCATCGGCTCAAGAAAAGCGCACGATTGGTGCGACAGTAGTTTCACCAACAAGAGTGATGCCGGTGTTGGCGGTGGCATCGTCTTTGCAGTGAGGCTCCAATCTGCGGTGGTGATGTTGGTGCTGTAGATAATTAGGGGTACATCAATGATCTCTCCTGCTACGAGTGCACGGCCTAGTGTAATGGTAAACTCCACCGTGCCGCCCTCGTCCACTATACCGCTGTCTGTGGGGCGAGGCTCACCATCGTGGGGTCATCGTCTCGGGTGGTGATGGAGGAGTATTGGCTGTAGGGCTGATAGTGATACCTGACGGGAGCCGGTTATCGGGGTCCTCATTAACCGTCAGCGTCACGACCTCGTCGGGTTCGTTAAGAGAGTCATTGATTCTATACATATCAAAACTAAATTGGGTTGTAGAGGTACCCCTGCCGGGGAGAACCCCCATAAGATTTATACATCCGTTTCCATCAAGCATCAAATTTGTTAATCCTCTAGCGATTCCGAAACTGGGAATCGGTAAAGAACTAGTGAAGTAGGCCCTAATTGACATTCCACTCCGCCTTGGTGTCACGCTTACAGCGAAAGTGTCGCTAAAAGCATCAGGAGTTTCTGAGTCTTGAAGTCCATTAGTCGATACGGAAACCGTCGCCGACTACGCCGTAGCTTTGAATGTGAGGCCGGTCATCAGTAAGAGAAAGAAGGCAAAATCCTTTAAAATACTATTTAGGGGGGGGGGGGGGGGATAAAATATATAGGTTTTTATTTCATTTTTTAAT
>JAPPDO010000283.1 GCA_028821635.1 Ekhidna sp. | reverse complement strand
AGGGCGTAAAGGTAAAACAATTAGTTAAAGATGCAAGCGTTTTTTCGATTTTTTTATTTTTCTTTTCTTCGGGTGTGATTTGTCTTGAACAGGATTTATTTGATTTTAAGGATTGCTATGATTTTTGTTTTTGTTTGTATCATGTCTTCGCTGAGCAAACTACTAACGATTGAACCACAGAGAAGGCACCAAGGGCACGGAGAGGGGTCTGCAAGAACCTCCATCTAGGTGTAGTTTGTAATCCGGCCAAGAAGGTCTAGCGGGAGCGGCTACGCTTTACTATCGCATCTTCTTTGTGTACTTTGTGCCAAACTTCGTGTCTTTTGTGGTAAAAAAATCCTCATTCCGACAGTCTTTTCCTGATGATGCTAAACAACTCATAACGATTTAACCAGTAAGGACACGGAGCGATAACGGAGAACGAAAGAGTAACGCCTCTCTAGGTTCGTTTGTAACTGTTTGATACTTATATCGAAAAGTTTTGAATTTTTTACAATGAAATTATATTTGCGTGCATTCTAAATAGAGGACATTAAAAAAGAGGTGAGAATATGTACTGGACACTAGAGTTAGCATCTTACTTAGAGGATGCTCCTTGGCCTGCTACTAAAGATGAGTTGATTGATTATTCTATCCGTTCAGGCGCACCGCTGGAGGTAGTGGAAAACCTGCAGGAACTGGAAGATGACGGACAACCTTTTGAAAATATTGAAGAAATCTGGCCGGATTATCCGACCAAAGAGGACTTCTTCTTTAACGAAGATGAATATTGAACGGGGCGAAGTTTATTAGTCCGTAACTTTTCTATTAGCATCATCCTCTTCCGATAAAAGGGACTTTGTGCGTTTGCTGACTTTAGGGTATTCCGATTAAGCGATTTCCTGAAGGCTAAACACTTCCCTTATTGCCATTCCAAGTCCTCCGGCGTGGTTATTTTGATGTTGGCGTAGCTTCCCTCCACTAAAAAAACATGCTTATTTGTTTTTTCAAAGACTGCGGCATCATCAGAATAATCACCGTCTGATTGCGCATAAGATTTTTTTATTAATTCCACTTTAAATGTCTGAGGGGTCTGCACTACAACGAAATTACTTCGATTTCTGGCGAAGGATCTGCCCTGTTCTAATATTTCTCTGATTGAGTCTTTCAATGCAACGGAAGCCACTCCACTGCCTTTTTCGGCAGCAGATTGATAGGAACTGTTAATGATTTTGGTAGTAACAAAAGGTCTGACCGCATCATGAATGGCAACTAATCCTTCATTTGGGATGGCCTTCAGACCGGCTCTAACTGATTCTGTTCTTGAAGTCCCTCCTATGGCAACTTTAATGGGATCAATGAAGGGATAGTCGCTTTTTAGGCTGTTCCAATAAGAGAGATGCTGCTCGGATAAAACAACCACCAATTCAATGGATTTATTGGCATCCATGAACTGTTGGATGGTTCTAATGATTACCGGACGGCCTTTGAGATCAAGAAATTGCTTGGGCAGCTTGCTTCTCATTCGTTTGCCTGAGCCGCCTGCTACTATCACGGCAAACTTCCTCATCTTAAACAATTAACATGGCATCGCCGTAACTGAAGAAGCGATATTTTTCTTTTATTGCTATCTGGTAAGCTTCCCGAATCAACTCATAGCCACCAAAGGCAGAGGCCATCATAAGCAATATCGACTTAGGAAGGTGAAGGTTAGTAATGAGCGCATTGCATATCTTGAAATCATAGGGAGGGAATATAAACTTATTGGTCCATCCGGAGTTTTCTTTGAGAAGATTCGTTGCCGAGACGGACGACTCCAGTGCCTTCACCACAGAGGTTCCAACGGCACAAATTTTCTTCGCTTCGCCAAGCTTTTTATTTACTTTATCCGCCGTTTCCTTCTCTACCCAGTAGTTTTCGGAGTCCATCTTGTGTTTTGTCAAATCTTCTACTTCAACGGTACGGAGGGTACTCAAACCAACGTGAAGGGTGACGGCCGTCACATCCACGCCAATAAGTTCTAAACGCTTCATTAACTGAGGCGTAAAGTGTAATCCCGCAGTCGGGGCAGCAACAGCACCTAATTTTTTGGCATAAATAGTTTGAAATCTTTCTCTGTCTTCAGGGCAGGTTGGCCGCTTAATTTCTTTTGGAAGCGGGGTCTCGCCAAACGCCTCAATGAGTTTGTAAAACTCCTTCTGCTCGCCATCAAAAAGGAATCGGATGGTTCTGCCTCTGCTGGTGGTGTTGTCGATTACTTCGGCAGCCAGTTCTCCGTCACCAAAAAACAATTTATTCCCCACTCTGATCTTCCTTGCCGGATCAACGGATACATCCCAGAGTTTGGTCTCCTGATTCAGTTCTCTGAGCAGGAATACTTCAATCTTTGCCCCCGTCTTTTCCTTATTTCCAAAGAGTCTGGCAGGGAAGACCTTGGTATCATTGATAATAAGCAGATCTTCTTCATTAAAATAATTGACAACATCTTTAAAAATTTTGTGTTCAATTTTCCCGGAATCTTTATGAACAACCATTAATCTGGAGTCGTCCCGATTGTCAGTAGGGTGAAGTGCTATCAAACTTGAAGGCAGATCAAATTTGAATTCGGATAATTTCATTCCCATAGAGGAGTGGATTTATTATAAAAAGAGTGCAAAGGTAACAACTTCAAAACAGTAACAAATAGTTTAAGTCAAGTCGTCCTTTAAATTTCGAGATAATGAACGAATAAATTGTTGAACTGAATGTGATATAGACGGCAGAGTCGAGCCTCTTAATAATTACTTATGAGGTGGCGGAGGAGATGAACACGGCGGCCAGCGAGCCCGCCAGCGGAGACGACGCAAAAGCCGGCGTGCCCGCAAAGCGAAAAAGTGCACTGATCACGCGGACGGCCTACGGGACAAGCGGCATCTTCGCCGACTGGGATAATATAGATATAAATGGAGACGGGGACACGGACACCGAAGACACAAATGACTTTTGGGATTTTGGGACGAGTTCGGAATATCCGGTGCTGAAAGGCATCGACGTGAATCCTGACGGAACCATAGATGATGACGATCTGAATGCACAACGATAGCGTGGGCACTTTCGCAAGGGCAGCCATCTCTAGGTGCAGTTTTTGACCCAGCGTGGAACGTCCGGCGTGGAAGGTTTGGCCGATGAGCTTGTCGAATCGGGTGTAGTTTGTGATCCCCCCCTGTCTGAAACAGGATTTACCTGATTCTAGGATCATCGGAATTCTTGTTCGTTTGCGTATCAGACCTCACAAGACCATACTTTCACTTTTTAAGAGCGTACTTTGACTTTCTAAGCCCATCTGCAAGAAAAAAAATGCGTACCAGAGGAAAATAACCCCGTCTCGGGCAATAATAGCCCGGGAAAGGTTTGCAAGACCTTCGGATTTAATACCAATAATTGTGGAATAAACAAAAAATAACCCCAAATGGACTTTTTAAAGGGTCGCCTAAGTACATTTGTTATTGCTGTAGTCGAATGGTGAAAGAATATGCTTGAAAAGATTAAACTATATGCTTCGGAAATTAATGAAGCAGTGGCGACAGACCAAGAAGAAATTGAATCTTTTCGGTTAAAATTCATTGGTAAGAATAACGTTATAAATGATCTTTTTGAGGAGTTTAAGTTAGTTCCCAAAGAGCTAAAAAAAGAACTGGGGCTAGAGTTAAATAAGCTGAAAAATCAGGCACAGTTCAAATTAAAGGAGCTTTCTGATTCATTGTCCTCAACCCCTTCAACTGCCGAAATGGATGTAACACTGCCGGGAATCTCCGGCACGGAGGGTTCTATCCATCCTATTTCACAAACGAAGAGTAGAATTATTGAAATCTTTGAACGGCAGGGTTTCAATGTGGAAAGCGGCCCCGAAATAGATAATGACTGGAATAATTTTACTGCATTAAACTTCCCAAAGAACCATCCTGCCCGTAATATGCAGGATACTTATTTTGTGGAGAGAGAGCCGGATGTTTTATTGCGGACGCATACTTCCAACGTCCAAATTCGATTGATGAGTGAGAGAAAGCCTCCCATTCGTTCCATTATGCCGGGAAGAGTCTATCGAAATGAGGTCATCTCAGCAAGGGCTCATTGTTTTTTTCATCAGGTAGAGGGTCTTGCCGTTGGAAAGAATATCAGTTTTAGCGATTTGAAAAATACCCTGTATCACTTCTCCAAAGAGATGTTTGGGAAAAGTACTCAAATACGCTTTCGACCCTCGTATTTTCCATTTACCGAGCCTAGTGCCGAGATGGATATTCGTTGTTTTATCTGTGGCGGAGTGGGTTGCAAAATTTGCAAACACACAGGCTGGGTTGAGATTGCAGGTTCTGGTATGGTAGACCCCAATGTCTTTGAGAATTGTAAGATTGACCCATCCAAATACTCCGGTTTTGCTTTTGGAATGGGTATTGAACGCATCACGATGCTGAAGCATCAAATTGATGACTTGAGGCTTTTTTCAGAAAACGATATTCGATTTTTAAAGCAGTTTTAGTGTGGGTTGTAACCATACTCGTAAAAGAGCGTATCCCAAAAGATTGAGTTATTTAAGGCTTCAATTGGCTTTAGTATTTCACACGGCCTTTAGCCTCTTTTTACCACTCCTAACGAAACGAACTTCTCAAAAATTTCAATTTCGTCATAATCTCGGTTAAAACTTTTCATTAAAAACTGTTTTCTTTTTTCAGCTTCTTTTTGCGAGTAAAAGATTTGAGGTTCTACAATAAGTCCACGCTTGACCTCAATAAGTATCCAAATTTTTTTCATGATCAATTTTTTGTTCGTCCAAACCAACTATATACATCCTTATATTCTAAAAAATTACATAATTGCGTCAATCCACTTGATTGAAAAGTCGGCCTGTTAATTTGTTTCAGAAACAGACCCTTTCGAAGATCATTCGAGATAATGCTAAATCTCGCCTTTAAGTGTGGCTCAACAAGATAAAGGTCATTAAATCTTAGCAAACCTGAATAAATAGGAGTGGAGTGTTCCACTTCAAACATTGCTAGTAAATCACTCGATCCACGTTTGACCCAAATCACGTCAATTTCTCTTATGATGCCATTTATTTTTTCATATCTTGACGGAAGTTCAGCTATACATTTAAACTCTGAAGTCATATTCCAGTCAAGTCTACTGCGGTCAATTGGTGGTATCCAGACATCAAAGCCTTTTATATTGCCTATTGAGCCTATGAGTGTTTGAACCTGAGAATGGGTAAAATCCGGAATGTCCGTTCTTTCAGTAAGATTTACTCGACTTTCCAAGTATTTCCAGCCAAAATAACTCTCCACATTAAATTTTCCCGCATTTGCGATATATAGTTCATGTTGATCAGTCTGGTGAAATATTAGAACTTTATACTGACCGTCAGATGCTGGGATTAGCTCTTGAAAAATGTCCTCAAATTCTGAAAATGGGATGAACAAAGGTTCAGTCTGAGTATCCCAAATAAAGCAAATGAAAGAATTTAATCCCTCAAGTTGCTTGAGATCCTCGCTCCTAAGACCATACAATGATTTACTTCTTCCATGAACTTTGGAGTATCTTATGTAGACTCTAGTGTTGTAATCAGGGACTTCAAAGAGAGAAAGACTATTTGATAATTTTCTAGTCCGACCAAACCGACTGTTTAACTCATGTAAAAAGTTTCTTTTGAACTTATTAGACATTGGTACGATCTTGGATTTGTGAAGAATAGAAACGGAAAGCCTGGAGCGAAACAAAGCTTGTAACGGATAGCCCAATCTTTTGGGATACGTTCAGATTATTCTCCTTTGTCCACATAGTCTCTTACCTGCCAACATAAGTTTCCCCGATTAGAGGTGACACGAATGAGTTCATCAATTACAGATTCTTGCTGCTCCAGATATTTTTCAATGGATGTTTTAGTCTCGTATTCCTTACCCACATTATATGGAGGGGATGTTATTACCAGATCAAATTTTTCTGAATCCATCTTTTTTAGCTCCGAGAGTGTGTCTCCCTTGATCATTTGATGTTGTGCAGGGTACATTTCTTCAATAAATTCCGTAAAAGGCTCTTTTACGATACCCATAATCTTGTTTTTCTAACTTTTGCTACAGACATAATAGAATGAACTTCAAGAACCAAAACCGCTCAATTTACCCCCCGTTAAATTGCCCTTATAGTATTTGACAGGGTTTACCTCTCCGAGGATTCATATTTTATATGCAAATTGGGTGTTACCCTTTTAATTTTTAAAAGTTGCAAGATAAAGATTTGCATTCTGAAGGTTTGCGTATTCAAAATCCAGATTACTAAGGTCTAAACCAGAAAGATTAGCACCTTTAAAGTCTCCATTACCGGTTAATTCTTCAGTTACTTGGTCTCGTGTTAGTTTCAGATCACTCATGATAAACGTTTTTAATAATTCTAATCAAACCCGGGTTAAAATTAATAACTTTATATTATAGTCAAATAGGAGTCATGGTGGAAGTTGCGAGTATTGACAGGAGTAAAGAATGGACCATCAAAGATTATCTTCAACTGGAAGAGGGTTTACCTGCACAGTTGATTGACGGGAAACTCATTATGTCACCGGCACCCGCAATAAGGCATCAAAGAACATTAAAAAATCTCTTTTTACTGATAGAGGGGATGATGAGGGGAGAGACTTTTTTTTCACCTATTGATCTTTATTTAGAGGGAAAAGATGTATTCCAACCGGATTTGGTTTATGTATCAGGGTCAAGCAAAGACATTATTACAGACAGAGGTATTGAAGGGGTGCCCGAACTAATCGCAGAAATCATATCACCTTCCAATAGCTTTATTGATAGAAATACCAAAAAGAAAAAATATCTTAGAGCAGGCATTCAGGAATATTGGATTGTAGACCCGGCAAATGAAACATTGGAAATTTACACTCCCGAAGATTAGGATAATCCCAGGCTTTATCTGGCCCGAGATGGGAAGGTAACTTCCAGCATTTCAAAAATGATCCATTTTGACTTGGAAGAATTATTTAAAATCAAATGACTTGAAGAAAACTTTTAATCAACATTACAAAGCAGTGAGTTGATTTTGAAGGCAATGTGAATAAGCTCCTCAAGATTTTGATTAAACAACACGGAGAAGATTCAACCGTACCAGCCCACCAACAAATGCTCTTCTGAATAAATTTGGCAAAGAATCGCCCTGACAGGGAGAAATTCATAGTCTCTGATTTTATTTTTACGCACATGATAATGGTTCACCGTAAAGAATATTTTAATGCCGCCCATAAGCTCCGGAATATTCGGTGGTCTAAAGAGAAGAATGACGAAGTATTCGGCCCGTGCGCAAATGAGAATTGGCATGGTCATAATTTTGAATTGATTGTTACTGTGAAAGGTGAACCTGACCCTGAGACAGGCTTCGTAGTAGATATGAAAAAATTAGGGGATTTGATTAGATCGGAGGTGGTTGATAAAGTTGATCATAAAAATCTCAATCTTGATGTGCCTTTTATGCAAGGTAAGCTTACGAGTTGTGAAAATCTTATTAAAGAGTTTTGGAATATCCTTGAACCTCGAATTAAAAATCTGAACACAAAGGCATCATTACATCGGCTAAGGCTGTATGAGACCTCTCGTAATTTTGTGGATTATTATGGGGAGAGGGAGACTATGAGTTAAAAAATTTGAACAGCCCCACCATAGCACCGAGCTGGCTTATCCAAAAAATAAACATCCATTTTATCATATCAGCACGTGTACGTTCTATTTTTAGGGACTGTTGATCAATTTTTTCAACAAGATCAACTCTTTGCTGTTCTATTTTTTCAACGAAGTCAACTTTCTGTTGTTCCATTTTCTCCACAAGATCAACTCTTTGCTGTTCTATTTTTTCGACAAGGTCAACTTTCTGTTGTTCCATTTTCTCCACAAGATCAACTCTTTGCTGCTCTATTTTTTCGACAAGGTCAACTTTCTGTTGTTCCATTTTCTCCACAAGATCAACTCTTTGCTGCTCTATTTTTTCGACAAGGTCAGTTCTCTGTTGCTCTATTTTCTCCACGAGATCTGACTTTTGGCTATCTATTTTACCAGATAAATCTATTTTATCATTTTTAGTTAAAAAAATATCCTGTCGCTTTAAAAAGCCTTCATCAATTTTGTAGGCAATTTCTTTATCTACAGCATTGAGTTCGAAGATTACTTCCCTAGCTTCCTGATTAGTAAGCTTAAATTTTGAAGTAAGGATATCAAGGGCACTGAGTTCTGATACAATCATACCATATCGTCATTTATTTTCAATGTAATTCTGATTGACCACATACATACCATTATTTTTGAACTAAATATACCGGAATTCTATATTCAAGGAATGACAATGAGCAATGACTGTGTACTTAGGCTGCCCTCAGTTTATTAATCTTCGATTTTTCAAACTTTTCAGATGCATAACCGTAATCAATACGCATCTCCTCAATCCCTTTATTTGAGGGGAGTTCAAACATTGCGTCGGTGATAATTACTTCACAAATAGATCTTAAACCCCTAGCTCCCAGTTTAAATTCTATTGCTTTCTCAACAATGTATTCAAGTGCTTCATCCTCAATGGTCAACGTCACATCTTCCATTTCAAACAATTTGGTGTATTGCTTTATGAGTGCATTTTTAGGCTTTGTAAGTATTTCTTTGAGCGCGTCACTGCTAAGCGGGTCTAAATATGTCAATACCGGAAGTCTCCCGATTAACTCTGGGATCAAGCCAAAACTTTTGATGTCTTGTGCTGTGATATACTGAAGAAGGTGCTGCTTATCTATAACGCCGGAATTATACCTGTCGTCAGAAGAGAAGCCAATGGGTCTGGTGTTAAGTCTATTGGCAATATGCCTTTCAATCCCGTCAAAGGCACCTCCACAAATAAACAGGATATTTTCCGTATTTATATTAATCATTTTCTGGTCAGGATGCTTTCTCCCGCCTTGAGGGGATACATTCGCAGTGGTACCTTCAAGCAATTTTAACAAAGCTTGTTGAACGCCCTCACCACTAACGTCACGTGTGATTGAGGGATTATCGGATTTCCTGGCAATTTTGTCTATCTCATCAATGTAGACAACCCCCCTCTCAGCCGCTTCTACATCATAATTTGCAGCCTGTAATAATCTGGTCAGAATACTCTCAACATCTTCGCCAACGTATCCTGCTTCTGTTAAAACAGTAGCATCTGCAATACAAAAAGGGACTTGTAAGATTTTAGCTAAAGTTCGTGCCAAGTAAGTCTTTCCGGTACCTGTTTGGCCTACCATGATAATGTTGGACTTTTCTATAACGATATCATCATTATTAGTTTTCTGCATTAAACGCTTATAATGATTGTAAACAGCAACAGAAATATATTTTTTAGCTTCATCCTGACCAACAACAAACTCATCAAGATGCCCCTTCATATCAACCGGTTTGATCAGATTGAAGTTAGGCACTTCATTTTCAAGCGTGGTTTTTAGTTCTTCATCAAGAATCTGCTGTGCCTGTGCTATGCACTTATCACAGATATGGGCATGAATCCCGGAGATCATGAGATCTACATCCTTTTTATTTCGTCCACAAAAACTACATATAACTTGAGCCATGATTACTTCTTTTCAAGGACTTCATCAATGAGACCATACTCTTTAGCTTCAGATGCTCGCATCCAATAGTCTCTATCAGCGTCTTTCTCTATTTGATTGTATGTTTTACCCGTATGCTTAGAGAGTATGCTGTACAGGTCTTTTCTCAATTCTTGCATTTGTTTTAGCGTAATTTCCATATCCCTGGATTGGCCTTGCATTCCTCCGCTTGGCTGGTGAATCATAATTCTTGCATGAGGAAGTGCCGATCTTTTACCGGAGGCACCTGCCGTTAATAGCACGGCACCCATTGATGCGGCCATACCGGTACAAATAGTATTAACGTCCGGCCCTACAAATTGTATTGTGTCATACATACCTAAACCTGCGTAAACGGATCCGCCGGGGCTATTAACGTACATCATGATATCCTTCTTTGAATCAACGGACTCTAAAAAAAGTAGTTGAGCAGTGATGATGTTCGCAATATTCTCTTCAACCTGCATGCCAAGAAAGATAATTCTGTCCATGATAAGCCTTGAAAAAACATCTATTTCGGCAAAGCGAGTTGGGCGCTCTTCAATAACGGATCGAGTCATATTTTCTACATGTTTTGCGTAAGCGTCGAATGTGATCCCGCTAACATATTTATCTTTTGTTGCAAATTTTCGAAATTCTTCTTTGTTGATCATGAGTGATTAAAGCAATGTGTAAAAATAAAAAAAATCCCTTATAGAGCAAGTCTTTAATAACCATTATGTTAGAAACTTAGTTCTGCAAATCCCCAAATTCGCTAAGTGTCACTTCCTTTTCTTTAATAGTAATCTGTTCTTTAATGAAGTTAAGAACTTTATTGTTCTGAACCTGATTGTAAATCTTCAAGTAGTTTTTGCCATTTTCACTTTGAAGGTAGCCGTTAGCTGACGCAGCAAGTTGGTCGTTAGACTGGTTCTTAACTCCTAGTCCGGCGAGCTGCTTCTTTACCAATTCTTTAGCTTCATTGATGACATCCTCGTGCTCTACCTTAATTTCATTGTCTTTTATAAGTTGATTTTTGATTAGTGACCATTGAAGTTCTTTAGTATAGGAGCTAAATTCTAATTCTACCAATTCAGGGGTCATGCTTTCGTTGGACTTAACCAACCATTTTTTGAGAAACGCTTCAGGCAGTGTGATTTTAGTATTTTCAATAAGTTTTTCCTGTATTTGGTAGTCGAAATATTGCTCTTCCTGCTCCTTATAATTACGGGCAACTACGTCTTTTATTCTTTTGCGGAAACTTGACTCATCTTTTACACTATCCTTTCCAAAGACCTTCTCAAATAGTTCTTGATCAACAACTGCTAACTTATGATGATTGATTTCTTTGATATCAAACTTTAGTTTTTTTAACTTTCCGTAGTCATCTTCACCAAGTTTTAGCTGGCTCTTTAGTGTAGCCTCTTCCTTAAAATCCTTTTTTAAATCTATTTCAAGGGTATCTCCAACCCTTGATCCGGTTGCTGCTTTTACCAAAGTCTCTTCGGCATCTCTCAAATCCAAGCTAATTTCTTGATTTACTGATTCGTGTTTGATGCGTCCATGTAAAATATCTCTTTCGCTTGCAATTTCAGGATGCTCGAGTTCTCCAAACTTCTGCCGCAGATTCTCAATAGTCCCATCAATAACCTGATTGTCAATTTTAATTAAATATTTATCTAGTTTTAATTTTTTATCAATTATTATTTGAAAAGAATCTGCAAACCCGACTTCGTACTCAAATTCAAAGCTTTCTGCATTTTCCCAATCAAACACCTCATCCTTTTGGATTGGGATAGGTTCTCCGAGAAAGGAGGTTCCCTCTTCTTTTAAATAAGCATTTAGCTTATCGGAAACGAGCCTGTTGATCTCCTCAACAGTTAAGGCTTTCCCATACATTTTGCGAATTATACCCGGCGGAACTTTCCCGGGCCGGAACCCCTTTATACTAGCAGTTTTGCTGTATTTTTTAATCTTTTGATCTACATTCGATTGGAAATCAGCCCTGTTTATGCTAATTTTAATGATACCTTGTGTTTTCTGTTTTTTGTCAAGAGAAATTTTCAATGTACTAATGGGTCAGTGTTCAAAAAATAAAAACCCTCTTACGCATTCCTATTCAAAGGTTTTGGGAAGAGGGTTGTTTGTTAGTGCGGATGGAGGGACTCGAACCCCCATGCTTCTCAGCGCTAGATCCTAAGTCTAGTGCGTCTACCAATTTCGCCACATCCGCCTCGGTTCCAACAGATTTCTTTAAAATAAAAACTCAAATTTAAGTCATATTTTCCATCCGGCAAGCGAATAAGCTTAGGCACTGCTAAGATGCAGCAGATTTTTAATAAAAAGTGATACACATAAAAATTGCAAAAGATGTAGAGACGCAGCATCCTCGAAGAGGATATACACAAAAATCTTTTTAACCTTCCTTTCCCCCTACTCCCTGACAAACTTCAGCAAACGCCCGTCCGGAAGCTGCACCAAATAGAGGCCGCTGTGTAGAGACGCTACATCCATTCGGATGTTTGTAGTGCCCTCTAGCAATAACTCTCCGCCAAGGCTGAGGATGCGAACCGGGCTTGCCACAGGAGAGCGCACCTCCACATAACGCCCCGAAGGATTGGGGAAGATGACAGCCTCTGCTGCATCATCTGCCGCACCGAGAGGACAGATCACTTCCTGCGTTTGTGTGGCAGTGTTGCCTGCTTCGTCTTCATACGTCCAAGTGACGGTGGCACTTGCGGTCATAGGGAAGACAGCATCGGTAGTGGCCATGATCTGCCCGTCGCAGTTGTCTGTGGCGGTGGGAATGGTTAAGTCCATCTCGCATTGTCCGGTAACTGCGGATAAAGAGGATATATCCGGCACCGGGGACGTGGTATCGTTTATGGTCACCTGCTGTGTCTGTGTGGCAGTGTTGCCTGCTTCGTCTTCATACGTCCAAGTGACGGTGGCACTTG
>JAPPDO010000125.1 GCA_028821635.1 Ekhidna sp. | reverse complement strand
TGGTGCCTTTCAGCAGTGGCTTGCCGCTTAAACTCAGTAGTTGGAATGTACCTCCGATCGAAGATCGCACCTCCAAATAGCGGCCGGAAGGGTTGGGGAAGATGACTGCTTCAGCTTCATCTTCCGCCATACTCATCAATTAAACAAATTGTTCTAAAGGAGACACTAAAAATCGCAAAGTGGCTATTACTTAGCTTAAAAAAACGGTTTATTAAGTTTTATTAGTTAATCAGTGAATTATTTAGACTAATTCTAAATTACAAGTTTGTCAGCTAATAATTTTCATGTATTTTTGATTTTTCAAACAAAGTGTTTTTATTTAATGTTAATGTAAAATATACAAATAAACAATCTAAATGAGAAAACTTTGACCTGAACACTCCTCGAAAAGAAGTAAGGCGATAATCTTAAATTTCCGAGTTTATGAAAACTTTTAAAATTACTTTTTTATGCCTTCTTGGCTTAAATTATTCTTGTAGTAATAATGATTCTCCTGTCAATGACATTGATAATGAGATAACAGTTCCTTATGAAAAAGGATTATTCAGTAAGACTTTAATGGAAATTGATCTTTCACAGCCATTGAATTTTAATTTGTTCAAAGCTAAAATGATTGCTAATTCGATATATCCTGAAAATCTTACGAATGCTCTTGTTGTAATGGAGACGGGTGCTAACTTACCTATTCCTTTTGAATCAAGCTCTCTTTTTATTAAAACTAGAGGCGTATTCGAACCTTTGTCAATTGGTCAAGTTTTTGCTAAATATGAATTTTCAGAATTAGGTCAATCTTATTTTCAACGAATCATCAATATAATCCCTGATGAAGATATTGAAGATGAATCAATCAATTTTGATCAAATTTATGAGAGTTTAGATGCAATTACTGAGGAGTATAGTGTAGACCCTAACTTAGAAGCAAGTGAAACTGAAGCTTTAAACCAAGCAACTATTTTCTTTAAAGGAGAAGTAGAGGGGTTAGTTGAATTTGTAGATAATTCGTTAATAGGTTCAAATGAAAAAGCTAGATGTAGATTTTTCTGTAAGGTCTGGAGAGGTGTAAAATCGGTCGTAACATGGGCGGCTGTAGGCACGGTAGCATCTGTAATCACAACATTTGGCGGTGCAGCGGTTGCCTTGCCCGGGGTAGCTGCTTTCTGGGGATTCTGGGGAGTAATGGAAATAGTATACTCGAATCGTTGTGCTGGAAAATTTAGTTGTCTCTTAACTCTTTATGACTGTTCAACCGGGGAATGCACAAACTAAGATTTTTTTTAAGCTCCCTGTTTGCAGCCATTTCGTGCTATGGTATAAGTCAAGAGGTATATTCTCAAGAAGTAAATGTTCTCCCCCCATTTCCAAAAAACTACTTTCTGGCAATTGGGGGGACTTTAACAATTACAGACAAAGAAGTTTATTTTAATACAGACAAGGATAAGCACGCTAACTATGAATTTAACATTGCCCTTGATGAGATTGAGACTGCAAAAAGATGGGGTGCTCTCTTTGTACCCAATCCATGGTTTCTACCAATAATGATTAAAATAAAAACAATGGACGGAGAGAAGATAATTTTAGTAACCTCAAAAAGAAAAAGGATACTATCGTTGTTAAATGATAAATGCCAACAGTTTTAAAAAATAAAGGCTACAGATTTTTCTCTTATGTGAATGACCACTTGCCGATGCGCATACATAATTGAAAAAGACAATAACACGGCAAAGTTTAATTTTGAACTTTTAGCACTGGTTCGTCCAAGAAAATTTAACGCTTCTGAGATTAGAGAAATTCGTAAATTAGTAGAAGCTAACAAAGAACTCTTTAAACAAAAATGGGATGAGTACTTTAACGATTAATAAATCATGCTTAGCAAATAACCTGTCGTCCACGGCTGATAAAATGGTTGTTTATTTTGAAGATGGCAGCGAGTTGGCGATCCCTCTTGAATGGTTTCCGAAATTAAGAGATGCGACAGTGGAGCAGTTAAAAAAATGGCGTTTCATTGGAGATGGAGAAGGAATACACTGGGAGGAGTTAGATGAGGATGTCTTAGTAGAAAACTTGTTAGAATAAACGTCTGCTAATTTTCTCCATCGTCATTACCCGCTTCCAGAGTATATGCTTTATTTTGGTTTTGTAAGTTTTAACCTTGTGCCAAATTCAGATTAAATTATTCTCCTTTCCGGTGATTTAGCCCTTTGAATGCGGAGGGCTTGATGTTACTTTTGTAATTCATTGCTGGGAGGATCATTTCAAGTCCCGAAAGCTTACGCTATGGAGAACATTCGGAATTTCTGCATCATCGCTCACATTGATCACGGCAAGAGTACCCTCGCAGACCGGCTCTTAGAATTTACCCGGACGGTTACCGAAAAAGATATGCAGGCCCAACTATTGGACGACATGGACCTTGAGCGAGAGAGGGGGATTACGATCAAAAGCCATGCCATCCGCATGGACTACGAATTAAATGGCGAGAAGTACACGCTGAATTTGATTGACACTCCGGGACACGTTGATTTTTCGTATGAAGTGTCACGATCAATCGCTGCCTGTGAAGGAGCTTTGTTAGTGGTTGATTCCGCTCAGGGGATTGAGGCGCAAACCATCTCTAACTTATATTTAGCTTTAGATCATGATTTAGAAATAATTCCGGTGCTCAATAAAATAGACCTGCCCGGCGCAATGCCGGAGGAGGTTGCTGATCAGATCATTGATTTAATTGGTTGTAAAAAGGAAGACATCATTCGGGCTAGTGCTAAAGAAGGAACAGGGATAACCGATATTTTAGAGGCGATCGTCGCTCGCATCAATGCTCCGAAGGGTGATCCTGCTGAGCCTTTACAAGCAATGATTTTTGATTCCGTATTTAATCCCTATCGTGGAGTTGAGGTGTTCTTTCGTGTTTTTAATGGGACGTTAAGCAAAGGTGATAAAGTAAAATTCATCAATACAGGCAAAACCTACGAAGCGGACGAGGTCGGTGTCTTATGCCTTCAGCACGAGCCGAGAGATTCAATTTCAGCAGGGAATGTGGGCTATTTGGTTTCCGGTATTAAGGTTGCCAGAGAAGTGAAGGTTGGAGATACGATTACACACGTAGATCGTCCGGCTCCGCTTCAGATCAAAGGGTTTGAAAATGTGAAACCGATGGTTTTCGCCGGAATCTATCCGGTAGAAACCAGTGATTTTGAAGAGCTAAGGGCTTCAATGGAAAAATTGCAGTTGAATGATGCCTCTTTAATTTGGGAACCGGAAACCTCGGTTGCGCTGGGTTTTGGTTTCAGATGTGGTTTCTTGGGGATGCTCCACATGGAGATTGTACAGGAAAGGCTGGAGCGCGAATTTGGAATGACGGTCATCACTACCGTCCCTTCAGTTCAGTTTCATGCCATTGACACGGACGGTTCCATCCTTCACGTAAGTGCCCCTTCCGAACTGCCGGAGTCTAATTTGATTAGCCACATTGAAGAACCCTTCATCAGGGCACAGATTATCTCAAAGGCAGAATTCACTGGACCCATCATTAGCCTTTGTATTAATAAGAGAGGGGAGATTAAGAATCAGATTTATCTGACCGCTGACCGTGTGGAACTGACATTTGAAATCCCTTTAGCAGAGATTGTATTTGATTTCTTTGATAAACTTAAAACCATATCGAGAGGCTATGCCTCCCTTGATTATGAGTTAATTGGGTATCGTCAGTCATCTATGGTAAAGTTGGATATTATGCTTAATGGAGATAAAGTAGATGCACTGTCAGCAATCGTTCACAGAGATAAAGCATACGAATGGGGGAAGAGACTTTGCGAAAAGCTAAGCGAATTAATACCTCGACAGATGTTTGAGGTGGCCGTTCAAGCCTCCATTGGGACTAAAATCATTGCCAGAGAAACGGTGAAAGCAATGAGGAAGAACGTCCTGGCAAAATGCTATGGAGGTGACATCACTCGAAAGAGAAAACCTTTTGGAGAAAAAAAAAAAGGAAAGAAGCGAATGCGTCATGTTGGCAATGTAGAGATCCCCCAAGAGGCATTCATGGCTGTGTTAAAACTTGATTAGATCATGCCCGTAATCATTGACGGAAGAAAGACTTCTAAAGATATCAAAGGTGAGATAGCTCAAAAAGTAACCTCCATCAAAGCAGAAGGTAAGAGATCCCCTCATCTGGCTATTATTATTATTGGGGACGATGTAGCAAGTCATACGTATGTAAATGGAAAAATCAATGCCTGCAAAGAGGTTGGTTTTGATTTTACTTTAATGCACTTCGCAAGTACGATTTCCGAAAAGAAACTCATCAAGCATATCCGGCAATTTAATGAAGATGAGGATATTGACGGATTTATCGTTCAGATTCCGCTCCCTGAACATATCTCTGTGGAACACATAACGGGAAGTATCTCTCCCTTGAAAGATGTAGATGGCTTTACTAATCAAAACTTTGGAAGTATTATCTCTGGGAATCAACTGCTACTGCCGGCCACTCCATTCGGTGTCATGGAATTGATAAGAAGGTATGAAATTCAAACGGAAGGGAAAAACTGCGTGGTGGTCGGTGCTTCAAGAATTGCCGGTGCGCCTTTGAGTTTGATGCTGTTACAGGATGGCGGAGCCACTGTCACCGTTTGCCACAAGCTCACTAAAGATTTAGCTTTTCATACCAAAAAAGCCGATATTTTAGTGGCAGCCGCTGGAAAGCCCGGATTGATCACCAAGGAAATGGTCAAAGAAGGAGCCGTCGTTATTGACATAGGAACAACGAGAGTGGAAGATACGTCCAGAAAGTCCGGATTCAGGCTTTCAGGAGATGTAGCCTATGATGCCGTAGCCCCGATTGCCAGCTATATCACGCCCGTTCCCGGAGGAGTCGGGCCAATGACGATTGCTTCACTGCTTTTAAATACACTCAAAGCATACGAAGTAAAAAATGCGTGATCCGGAGTTTTTACCGGTGATGGAATCTTTTTACACTATTCAGGGGGAAGGATATTATTCAGGTACGCCTGCCTATTTTATACGTTTGGGTGGATGCAATGTAGGCTGCCACTGGTGCGACGTAAAAGAATCATGGGATGCTTCACAATGTGATTGGCATCATGTTAATGATATAGTAAAAGAAGCGAGAACTTCTGGCGCAAAGCTTACAGTGATTACCGGAGGGGAACCTTTGATGTACGACTTATCAGGTCTGACCCAATTACTTAAATCGTTTGGAATTCAAACCAATGTAGAAACCTCAGGGGCATACAAGCTCTCCGGAGTATGGAACTGGGTTTGCTTTTCGCCCAAGAAGTTTAAAGCATCCTTGCAAGAATTTTATGATAATGCAGATGAGCTAAAAGTAGTCATTTATAACAAAAGTGACTTCAAATGGGCGGAGAAGCATGCGATTGAAATGAATCCGAAGTCGTTGCTATATCTACAGCCGGAATGGTCAAAAAAAAAAGAAGTGACACCTTTGATTGTTGATTATCTCAAGAAAAATCCAAAATGGAAATTATCGCTCCAAACACACAAGTATATCCATGTGCCTTGAGACTGGCTCTCAGCTTGCTCTTAGTAACGATTTCCTTTTTCGTTCTTTCTCAGAAACTTTCAACTTCCAACAGGAAAGCGATTAGGCTTTACGAAAAAGCGGATAAAAAGTATAAAGAGCGGGATTTTCAAACAGCAATCTCATTTTTAGAGGAGGCAGGCACAGTGGACAGTGCCTTTTCAGAAGCTTTTATCAGAATGGGAAGCCTCTATAATGCACTTGGTCAGATAGACTCCATGTACGCAAAGTTTAGACAATACCTTAAAGTATCATCAACGCCTGCCTTATCCATTTTAGAGAAGATGGCCTTTATGGCTTTTGATAGAGGCCATTACAGCCAATCAATTGATTATTTAGAAAAGTTTTTGAGAAGTGTGCCTGAAAGAAAAGTTGATAAAGACATCCAACTTCTCTTAAAAAGTCAGGATTTTGCTTTAAGCCAGATAAATAATCCGGATACCGTCAAAATTGAAGAGCTGCCAGATGAAGTAAATGCCTTTGACCTACAGTATTTGCCCACAATGACTGTGGATCAGCAGACACTCATCTATACGAAGCGCAACTTTGCGGCGGACAACGAGGATATAGTCGTAAGTTATAAGCATGACGGAAAATGGTCTAAGGCAGCATCTATTTCATCAAGAATAAACACTCCACTGAATGAAGGTGCCAGCACGGTATCTGCCGACGGGCGTACCATGATATTTACTGCGTGCGACCGTCGAGACTCTTTCGGCAGTTGTGATTTATTTATTACCAGAAAAACGGGTGATGATTGGTCTAAACCCATGAACTTGGGGAAAACCGTGAACTCAAAGTATTGGGAATCCCAACCCTCATTATCTGCTGACGGGAACACATTGTATTTTGTCTCCAACCGGCCTGGAGGGTATGGAGGGAGAGATATATGGGCCACTGAGCGAGAGGAGGGTCAATGGAATGAACCTGAAAACCTAGGAGCAGAAATCAACACATTCAAAGATGAGACAACCCCGTTCATTCATTTTAATGGAATATCACTCTTTTTTTCGTCTAATGGCTACCCGGGGATGGGAGGATTCGATCTTTTTCAAACAGAAAAGACAGATAGCTCTTGGTTGCAGCCCGCTAACCTTGGTTATCCGATTAACAGTTTCAGAGATGAAGTAGCTCTTTTGGTGAGTTCAGATGGAACGAAAGGATTATTTGCCAAAGAGATACAAAAAGGAAGGGAGATTTTGGACAGCAGGATCGTAAGTTTCACAATACCCGCCTCTACTCAGCCTGCAAAGTCTTCTTACATTAAAGGAATTGTTCTCAGTGAAAAAGATAAGAGCCCTCTCAGAGCCTCAATCCTGGTATATGACTTAAACTCTTCTAAGGTTCTTTACGAAAACGCCTCCGACTCGCTGACAGGAGAATTTTATATGGTATTGCCCGTTAATAAACAACTCGGGGGATACGTAAAGAAAAAAGGATACCTGTACCAAGATTTTAGTTTCACCACAGGCAAAGAGGAATCAGATTCTTTGACTATACAACTCTCTGCCATAGAGGCTGGAAAAAGTCTGGTGCTTAACAACATATATTTTGAAACAAACTCTTACAGTTTGGACGAAAAATCAGACGTTGAAATAGAAAATGCCGTATCGCTGTTAAAAGAGAATCCAACTATCAATTTTATGATAGAAGGCCACACTGACGATGTGGGCGGAGTTGCTTATAACTTGGGCCTTTCAGAGAAAAGAGCAGAGGCAGTCTACAAAGCCATAATAAGTAAAGGAATTAATAAAAGGCGTGTAGCATACAAGGGCTTTGGTTCTTCATCTCCGCTTATCCCAAATAATTCAGAGAAAGATCGGCAATCTAACCGACGAATCGAATTTCGTGTCATTGAATAAGTCAGTTAAAATTCATAAATTTTATTCAATCAGTCTTGAGTTTAGGCGAACACTATTTATAATCATTCTAAATTACAAAATAATTAATCAGAATTTATTTAAATCAAAATCTTTAAAAGCAAAATAAAATTTGTTTTTTCATTTTTTAATTTCTGATGATGAGTAATTTTCCAGTGATTCTGTCAGTTTTCAATTAATATTATGCTCAAGTTAACTATTTGTTAAATAATCTTAACATACACTACCTTGCAGATATTGATAATTTAATTATTGTACAAAAAAGTAAATATGAAGAGAATTTTACTATTAAGTTTTGTGCTCATTACGTCTATTCTTTTTGATGTGGTGGCACAAAGAACGGTATCCGGTAAGATCACTGATGACACAGGTGAACCCTTACCGGGTGTAAACGTTGTGATAAAAGGCACAACGACAGGTACCCAGACGGATTTAGACGGTGATTATCGCTTATCAGTGGATGATGGAGCGACGCTGGTTTTCTCCTACGTCGGGTTTGAGACGCAGGAAGTCGAAGTAGGCTCTAGAACTGCCATTGATATCACAATGGGCGGAGCACTGGAGCTTCAGGAGGTAATTGTTACTGCTTATGGATCGGACTCGGATAAACTCACAGTACAGCAAGTAGAGACCGTAGAAAGCGATGCATTCGAAGGCTTTCCAATTCTTACTCCGCAAGAAGCTTTGCAAGGACAGGCAGCGGGTGTTCAAGTTAATGGTTCGTCGGGTATTTTGGGAGCATCTCAGGTTATAAGAATTAGGGGAACAACTTCAATTAATGCTGGCAACCAACCATTATTTGTAGTTGATGGGGTGCCCCTTAATGATGCATCTGGGGGTACAGAGGGTTATTCGAATGCTTTAGGAGCAACACAACTAAATCCACTCTTTGACTTGAATCCGGCGGATATTGCATCAGTATCCATCTTAAAGGACGCATCTGCTACTGCCTTGTATGGGTCAAGAGGTGCAAACGGTGTTATATTGATAACAACAAAAAAAGGTTCTTATGGCTCAAAAACAAAGTTTACGTTTGATTATAACACATCATGGAATAATCCCACAATTTTAAAAGATCCTTTAAGTCTAGATCAGTGGAATGATATAAGAGTTGGGATCGCTTCTGATCCTTCGTCAGTTACAATCGCTGATGAGGGTTTTGACTGGTTAGATGCTGTTGCTCGTACAGGAAGAAGTTCTAATTATTCACTGTCGGCACGGGGAGGGACTGATAAAACGGTATTTTATTTTGGGGGTTCTTACAACGAAACTGATGCTTATGTTATTGGAAATAGTCTGGATAAATTAAATGGTAGGTTTAACTTAGAGCATAAGGCTAATGATATACTCAAATTCGGATATAATTTATCCATATCACGATTAGAAAATGATAGGATTAGTGCCGAAAACTCCACATTCTCACCTCTTACATCTGGTTATCTTAATCTCCCCAGTACCATTCCAGTTGATGATGACGGGAATCTTCAGCCCGTTGGTTTTGGTAGGAATCCTCTTCTAAGAGAGCAAGTAGCTCAGAGTAACTTTATCTCAAGAAGAACAATCGGTATTGTATATGCAGAGTTGACTCCTTTACGAGGTTTGGCTATTAGGTCTGACTGGGGTGTTGATGTAATTCAGACTGAATTCGAGACTCGTTCTCCAGAGGTATTAGATGCAGGTGGCTCCGCAGGTAAAGAAATAGTACAAGATAATAAGTGGGTATCTACAAATACTATTAATTATACCACAGAATTTGGTAATCATAATGTCTCGGTGCTAGGAGGAGTAAGTTTTGAAACTGCTAGAAGAGAGGATATAGAAGTTCAAACTACGAATTTTATCTCAGACCAACTTCCCAACACTACTTCTGGATCAGAAATTGGTACCGGTGCGGACGATGCCACTGAGTGGGCTCTGTATTCCCTATTTGGAAAATTAAACTATAATTTTGCAAATAAATACATAGTCGAAACAAGTATCAGAAGAGATGGATCTTCCCGATTTGGGGCTAACGAACGCTTCGGAGTTTTCTGGGCAGTTTCAGGGGGCTGGTTACTCAGTGAAGAAGCCTTCTTCCCTGAAAATGACATTTTGACATTGGCAAAATTATCTGCAAGCTATGGAGAAACTGGAAATGACCGGATCAACAACTTCGCTGCGTTAGGACTGTTGGGAGCCGGTCGAGATTATAACGGTTCACCGGGATTAGAACTCATTCAACCTGCTAATCCGAATCTAACTTGGGAAACTACTGTCCAAACAAACATTGGCATTAGTTTAGCATTCTTTAATGACCGAATTAGTTTAGATGCAGATTATTGGATAAAAGATACTGAAGGTTTATTGCTTGCATCTCCACTACCAGCCACAACTGGATTTGTTAGCAGAAATGCAAATGTTGGGAAACAAAGTACTAATGGTCTTGATATTTCGTTAAATGCTGATGTTATTACTGTTGGAGATTTTAATTGGTCGGTTTCAGGAAACGTTAGTACACTAAATAATGAGGTAAAAAGCTTGCCAGACGCAGCTAAAGATGAGTTTGATAATGAATTTATTGCCCTAGCTGGTTTTGGGACATCAAGAGCTGTGGTTGGTAGAACAGCACAAGAATTTTATGTTCCTCAATACATTGGTATTAATCCTCAAACTGGTGACCCGGAATGGGTTGGTGAAGATGGAAATCCCATAAATGACGTAAGACAAGCTCCAAGAGCATACGTAGGTACTGCTTTGCCTGATTTTTCAGGTGGACTTACTAACACTTTTAGTTGGAAAAGGTCTCTATCTCTTAGGATTTTATTTAGTTTCGTAAGTGGTAGTAGCGCATACATTGCAGATAATGAATTTAATGAAAATATAGCAGGCATAAATAATTTTAATAACTTAACTTCAGTGCTTAATTATTGGCAAAATCCTGGAGATAATGCGTATGCGCCTGCATTGGATAGTGAATTCTTAGGGTTTTGGGATAATGAATCCTCTCGTCATATTTATGATGCAAGTTTTGTAAGATTGAGAAATATTACTTTAGGTTATCAAATTCCTAAGTCAGTTCTAGATCAAACTAAAATCCTTCAAAGTGCAAGAATTTATGTCTCTGGACAAAATTTAGCTACTTTATGGAGCGATTTATATGATATTGGGATCGATCCTGAAGTGAACGCTCAAGGATTAGAAACTGGTAGTGCTCAAGGCGAAAGTTTTTTTACTTCTCCTCAAACGAAATCATGGACAGTAGGAGTTCAATTAGGATTTTAATTTAGATAAAAAAATAGATCAAAATGAAAAAATATATTTTATTAATAGGATTATTTAGTTTTTTCTCTTGTGAAGATAAGCTAGAACTAGTCCCCGAGCAATCTATATCTGATGAATTGGCTTTTGGGGATATTGCAACAGCACAAGGAGTGTTAATTGGCACCTATAATTTGCTACAAGATGCAGAATCCTTCGGCGGGATGATTCAGCTTATTGATGAATACATGGCGGATAATGTAAATTTTTCAGGTTCATTTCCTGATTTACAGGCCATGAATAACTATCAGCAGAATGCAAACAATACTAATGTTGTAACGAACGCATGGCGAGAGAATTATGAGGTAATATTAGGAGCTAATTCAATTATAGCAAATGCAGATGCTATTTCAGATGCTAGTGAAGATGAGATTGACCAATTAAAAGGTGAAGCCTATTTTTTGAGAGCAATATCTTATTTTCAATTATGTAATATGTATGCTCAGCCTTTCGGTGTTAGTAGCGGATCTAATCTGGCCGTTCCCCTTTATCTGGAGCCCTTTTCAGGCGAGGTTATTCTTCTTGAAAGAAGCACCTTAACAGAAGTACATAATCAGATAATAGATGATTTGAACGAAGCCATTGACTTATTACCGAATGAAATCCAACAAGGTAGAGCTTCTTCACTAGCCGCGACAGCGTTACTTGCGAGAATAAGACTGTATCGAGGTGAATGGCAGGAAGCGGCAGAATTAGCTAACACTGTAATTACTTCAGAGGTACACACTATTGCGGCAGATTATACTTTTTATAACACAGTAAATTCCGAACTCATTTTTACTATCGAGAACACTTCAGTTGATAATACTGCTAACAATGCACAGCAAGGTAATTCATATGATTTGTACTATGAAGGAGTCAATGACGGAGGTCGTGGTGATGCCGAGTTTGCTGCTGATTTAGAGGCTGCTTTTCTTCAAGAAATGGGAGACAAGCGGCTCATGTTAAGAGAAATGGGTACCAACTTTGGGGGCGCAGAAAGGTTTTATAGCACAAAGTTTAATGATGGGACTAATGGTACTAGTGATGCACCTCTTATTCGAGTTTCTGAAATGTATCTAACGAGAGCGGAAGCTTTAGCGGAGCTCAATGATATTAATCAAATGTCAATAGATTTAATGAATCCTATTAGGACTAGAGCTGGTCTGACAGAATGGACTATTGATGATTTTTCATCAAAAGATGAGTTTATTACTGCGATTTTGACTGAACGAAGAAAAGAATTGGCATTTGAAGGTCATAGAAGACTAGATCTTCTTAGAAGGGCTCTTCCATTGAGAACTACTACCTCAGTACCTGTTGATGTGGAACGTTCAAGTCCTGTAGGGCTGACAGCCGGTGATAACCTTATTATATACCCTATTCCACAAAGGGAAATTGATTTGAATGCCAACTTACAACAAAATCCTGGTTTTTAATTTTATAGCATTATCATGGTCTTAACAAAAAAGGGGCAAAATGCCCCTTTTTTGCTTAAAAAATGCTCTGACTTATAATAAATACTGAGGCAGAAAAAATTTAACAACAGTAATAAAAATCTATTTGAATTGAAAAGAACATTTTAATTCGGCTCATAAGTTTTGAATTTTAGGGTGGTTTTAAAGAAAAATAAAGGAATATTTAGGTCATTAGGTATAATAAAGTCCTTCATGAAGAAGAGTAATTTAAAGGGGAATACTGAATCTGAACCGGTTCAATTAATGGATTATATTCGCAGTTGGAATTAGCCATATCATGGCTGATAAAATGCTTTATTTACATTCATCCCCCACAAGCTTTAAGTTCTGAAATAGTCTTTAAAAGGATTATAAGTTATTTGAATCAGTTTATGGGAGAAATAGTTTAAACAACCCAAGCAAGGCAGCAAGCTGGCCTATCCAAAAGATAAACATCCACTTGATCAAGTCTGCACGTGTGCGTTCTATTTTCCCTGTTAACCCTGTCCTTTGATTTT
>JAPPDO010000355.1 GCA_028821635.1 Ekhidna sp. | reverse complement strand
AGTATATTTTATTTCTTCTTTCAGATAGGCTTCAGCCACCGTTTCAGGTCCGCTGCCGCCACAAAAAAAACATGCTGCAATTGGCAATGAAGACAGAATAATGTGTTTTGGCTCAAACATGCCTTCAAAAGGAATAATGAAGCCTTTAAGAGAGATATACTGTCCCTCCATCTTTTCTACCTCCTCTCCAAATTTAGGCACATAAATTTCACCATATTCATCCTGAGCTAGTTCATATTTCACATCTGCAAGAATTTTCCAATTCTCTGCCGAATTATCAAACTGGCCAACGACCAAAAAAGAAAAACTAATAAAAACAGAATAAAGTAACTGTTTCATTCATCTAAATATGAATACCGAATCTTTGATAATGTAACTCCATATGTATTTAAACACTATTAATTTTAATGATGTTGATGTATTTATCAAAGATATACCTGTTAATGAATTGAATGACTGTTAATGCAGTTATTTTGACCACATTCTTATTTCTGATAAAAGTGTATCCACCTTTATCTTTTTCTATTGTATACATTACGTCTATTTCCAAAATATGTATATTTCACGAATGAAACTTCTTTTTCTGATAATCACTCTAACATTAGTCACTGTCTCCTTCTCCCAGAGTGGTTCTTATCAGTTTGGTGCAAGAAGTTCTGCAATGGGAGGGGCCTCCCTGACGCTAGCCGATGAGTACAGTTTGTTCAATAATATTGGTGCTTTAGGCAGGCTGGATCATCACTCAATTTTTGCCGGATACCAAAACAGGTATGGGGTAACTGAATTTCAAACCATCGCCGGCGGTGCTGTTTACAGGCACAGATTAGGAAATGTAGGGGTTGGGTATTATAAGTTTGGTGATGACTTATTTAGTGAACAACGTATTCATCTTGCTATTGGAAACCAACTGCAAATGGTCAGCCTTGGAATCGGCGTAGATGTCATTCAATATACTATCGAATCAATAGGGACTAAACGGGCAATGGTCATTGAGTTTGGAGGTCTTGCGGAGGTAACTCCGCAATTATTCTTTGGGGCTCATATTTTGAATATAACCCAAACTGAACTAGATTCGGAACTAGAAGAACCACTTCCCACAGTAATGAAAGCCGGCTTTTCCTACCGTCCTTCAGATGAGTTAATTCTCGGTGTTGAAGTGGAAAGGGACCTAGACTTTGATGAGATCATCAAAGCAGGAGTAGAGTACATGATCATCAAGGATGTTTTTTTACGGACGGGGATCAGCACCCGGCCACTCATCGCTGCTTTCGGAATCGGCTTTCATTCAAAAAGATTGAGGCTTGATTATTCTTTCTCTAATGACTCCAAGCTAGGGAATATACACGAAGTAGCCGTTGCACATCAACTGGGGAAATGAGAAGATGGATCAGCATAGTAGTAATCATTTCTTCACTGCACCTCCATGCGCAAAATGATGATATTGATCTTGAGCTATTTGCAGAAAGGCTTTTTCAGGTTCAAGATGAGAACATCGCTTACGAAGACATTTATGAATCCCTTCTTTTATACTACTCAAACAAACTGAATCTCAATAAATTAGATCCTGAACAACTATCTTCACTCTACATTCTGAGCCCCAATCAGCTCAGTGATTTCTTTGAATATAGAGACCGGTTTGGGAATTTTCTGTCCATTAATGAGCTTCAGGTGATCCCTTCCTTTGATATTTCTGTCATAAGGGACTTGCTCCCTTTTGTCACGGTCAATGAAACTGCTCCTGATAATCGCCCCTTCTTACGAAGAATCCTTGAGGAGGAGAATAATTATCTCCTTCTTCGATATACCAGAAAACTGGAAAAGCAAATAGGATATACCCCTGCATTACCACTTGATACAACCTTTTTAAGAAATGAAAATGACAATATAATTGACACACTTACCTCAGCACCAAACAGATATACTGGCGACCAGAACAAGATTTATGGAAGATTCAGAACCAGCAAAAGGGGTGACTTTAGCTTAGGTTTCACTTTTGAGAAGGATAACGGAGAAATGCTTGCTTTTGATAATAAACAGAACGGATTTGACTTCTATTCTTACCATTTATTACTGGAAAATAAACTTGGATTCGATCGAATCATGCTGGGAGATTTTCAGTTGCAAGTAGGGCAGGGTGTTATTTTTGGTGCCGGCTTCAATACAGGTAAGGGGGCAGAGACCGTGAACACAGTGAAAAGAAATACGATTGGATTAAGACCTTACACCTCTGTGCTTGAAGCTGGCTTTTTTAGAGGAATTGGGCTCACTAAATCCTTTGGAGATGTGGAAGTGACCGGCTTCTACTCAAAGCTACAACAGGACGGAACGATCCGTTCGGATACTACTTTTTCTTCTTTTGAAGAGTTTGTTAATTCCATTCAGATAACCGGGCTTCACAGAACAGAAAATGAATTAGAAAATAAAGATCGTATAGCAGAGGAGTTGATCGGGGGGATGATTCAATACAAGCCCGATCGAAAGTTATCTGTTGGCATCGCAGGTCTCAATAGCCAATACAGCACTCCATTACAGCGCACGCCAAACAATTATAATCAGTTTGAATTTAAAGGAGATCATAACTACATATTATCAGCATTTGGGCATTATACTTGGCAAAATCTTACCTTATTTGGAGAGGTCTCAAGGTCCGGGTCAGGAGGTATTGGAGCCGTAGGAGGGTTTCTGGGAAGTCTCTCGAAAACGGTGGACTTTGCAATGATTTTAAGAAACTTTGATCGCGATTTTCACTCTTTTTATGGAAATGCGTTTTCGGAAAACTCCAGGAATATTAACGAAAAAGGTGTCTACTGGGGACTAACTATTTCTCCTAATCGCTACCATAAATTCAATGTCTACTACGATCGATTTATTTTCCCCTGGCTAAAGTTTGGTACTGAATCACCCTCAGTCGGTAATGAATGGCTGATTCGTTACATGCACAGACCGAACAGGAAAGTTTCACTTTACGCCCAGATAAGGCAACAGACAAGGCAGGTAAGCATCCGACAGGAAAATCTCAACATTTTAGCCGACCAGGTAAAATACAACTATATTTTTAATATTGACTACCAGCCTGTTCCCGATCTAACGCTTAAAACCAAGGTGCAGAGCAGCCACCAGAATGAGGCAGGAGACTTTACCAAAGGGTTTGCAATTATTCAGGATTTAAATTTTGAATTTTGGTTATTGAAATTCAATACGCGCATGGCATTATTTGCAACTGACAATTTTGATAATGCACAGTACGTTTACGAAAATGATGTTCTTTACGCTTTCTCAATTCCTGCATACAATGGCAGAGGCATCCGTAGTTATGTAATGGTTCGTTTTGACCCTTTAAGAAACCTCTCACTTTGGGTAAGGTATGCCCGATATGATTATAGAGATAGGGACATGATCGGATCAGGGCTGGAAGCCTCAGCAGGTGACACCTCATCCGAAATCAAAATCATGGCAAGAGTCAAATTCTGACTTCCTCACATTTTGAAATAGGTTGAGATTAGTGATGTATGAAAACAAGGAGAAAGTTAAAACTCGTTAAATTGCCTTAGAAAGGAGCAGACTAAAGAGCAAATACTCTTCTAAAAATCCCCATTTCTGATGCCACTGACCTGTAGGAGAAACTTCCCTCTATTTTCTACCACTTTTCCGTCTTCCATCAAAATACGTAAGGCAGCAATAATTTGAGCTTCAGTGTACTCGGAAAGTAACGCTCTAAGATCGGTAATGCTTCGAGGTGCATCTAAGGCCGATTCAACCTGATCAACGGGGATTTCTTTTGAAGCCATCTCTTTCTTTTTATTCAGATCATTATCACAAATGCCACACGTCAGAGATGTCTCCTCATCAAAATATCGCTGGAAAATTTGGGTTCGGCAGTCCCCTGACTGCATGTAGTTAATTACTGCTTCCACCTTCTCTATTGCTAGTCTTCCTCTCCGCTTAATTTGCTCGCTATCAATCGGCAAATTTTCAGAATCAAGCCGTTCGGTCAGAAACGTGATGGTTGGGCAGTCAGCATTTGGTTCATAGTTAATCACTTCCTGATCAGAAAGATACTGCAACCATTGCTTTACTTGATCTTCATTCGTCTTTAATAAAGAGGCGATCTCCTTTTCTTTAATCTTGAGGTAAGTATTAAATAGCTCACCACCATACAATCGGAGCAACGTTTTAATGAGTGAATCCAGCTTAGGATTAGCAATCTGAAATTTGTAAGTCTCATGCCTATCCAGTGTGAAAATTAGTTTTGATAAGTCAAAGAATCCCTCATTGAGTTGGATCAATCCTTCATTTTCCAGCTTCTTTAGTGCTGTGTATGTTTCTAAAATAGGTAGGTTATACGTCCTGACAAATTGATCATACTGAAAAGGTAAAGAAGAAAAAGTATTACTTCCAATGGCCAATTGATAGTAATTTGCCAATGCCTGATAGGTCTGCTTTAATTGATCAGGACTAACCGTTTTTTTCTCTGTTCGCTCTTTTAGGCTATCAATGTCCTGTTGGTGGAAGAGTGCTACTGCGTAAGCCTTTCTCTCGTCCCTACCTGCACGACCGGCTTCCTGATAATATGCTTCCAAAGAATCGGGCAAGTCCAGATGAATCACAGTTCGCACATCAGGCTTATCAATACCCATCCCAAAGGCATTGGTTGCCACCATGACCCGAATACGATTATTAATCCAAGCATCTTGTTTTTCAGAACGCTCTCTTCCATTCAGTCCGGCATGATAAAAATCTGCCGAAATCTGCTGCCTCCTGAGAAAGTCGGCAGTGGTTTTGGTTTGCTTACGTGTTCTGACATAAACTACGCTGGTTCCCGGCACATTTTTAAGAATATCCAATAGTTTTTGTTCTTTATTCTCTAGCCGAAAGGTAGAATAAGACAGGTTGGCACGCGCAAAACTCTTTTGAAAGACCCTAGCATCCCTCATCCCTAACCTGGAAATAATATCTGCTTTAACTTCCTTCGTTGCAGTGGCAGTTAGCGCAATAATCTTTTTTATTTGAAGTGATCTCTTAAAATCCGCAATCTCCAGATAAGGGGGTCGGAAGTCATAGCCCCACTGTGAGATACAATGCGCCTCATCAACTGCTAGCAAACTAATATTCATTTGCCTGGCTCGTTCTTTAAATAACGTTGTTTTCAATCGCTCGGGAGAAACATAAATAAATCTAAAATTGCTATAGATGCAATTATCCAGCGTGATATCAGTCTCCCTCCTGCTTACTCCGGAGAATACCGCTGCCGCCTTAATGCCTTTCTTGTTCAACTGTTCCACCTGATCCTTCATTAACGCAGATGCCCTCCATTGCCATAGCAGGAATCTGAAAGCAAATAGACTTCCCCCCTCCGGTGGGTAGTAATGCAAGCGTATCCTTTCCATCCAATACAGATAGAATGATCTCTTCCTGCATCGGCCGAAAGGCATCATGGCCCCAGTATTTGTTAAGTATTTCCTTTGGAGACATACGGGTCTAAAGTACCAAATAAGAAGGAATGTCTAACAAAAAACATTCAATAGCAGTTATTTTGAATATGGGATTATTCGGAAAGAAATCAGAAAAAGAAAAACTGCACAAGCAATATAAAAAACTCATGAAAGAATCATTTGAACTTTCAAAAACGAATAGGAATGCAAGTGATAGAAAGGCCGCCGAGGCTAATGAAATCGCCAAGAAAATTGAGGCACTAGAATGACCCTTTAATCAAGCCGAAACAACATATGAATCAGTCATTATACAATAAGCACGATTATACATGAAACGGCCATGGAATATCGTGGACATGCCTGTCTACAGTTTGGCTACATACCATGAGGGCAGTGTAAATATGAACATCTGCACTTATGTAAGTGCAGTCAGTATGAAGCCTAAGCTTTTTATGGTAGCGATTGATTATCAGACAAAAACGTTCGAAAACTTAGAAAAGCCGAATACAGCAGTCTTGCAGGTGCTTCATAAGGATAATGCCTCGTTAGTCAGACTTTTGGGGAAGAGTTCCGGCAAAAAAATAAACAAAGCAAATAAACTGAGAGATAAGAAACGATTAATTGAGTGGAACGGATATGAGGTATTAAACGGTGCCTGTGGTTATCTGGCTTTGCAAATGAAAGAGCAGACCAACGTTGGGGGGGATCATGAACTCTTTTACTTCGAAGTAATAAAATCAACTACAAAAAGAGAAGAGGGTGTTTTAATGTTTCAGGATTTAATCAGTCAGGGAATCATCTTATGAGTGATCTAAGTGAGGGGAATAAAAACAGAATCATTGAAATGGCATGGGAGGATCGAACCCCTTTTGATGCCATCAAAATTCAATTTGAACTTCCGGAAAAAGAAGTAATTAAATTGATGCGTTCAGAACTGAAACGAAGCAGTTTCAATCTTTGGAGAAAGCGTATCAATTCCGGTCCCAGCCAAAAACATCTGAAAAAATTTCCAGCGGATATGCAGCGATTCAAGAGTTCAAGACAAAAGAATATTAGTTTTAATAAAATAAGCAAGCGGTAATGTTCAGTACGGAATATCAAGACATTCTGAAGCAAATCAATCAAATCAATCCAGTCGCCTACGGCAGAACCAGAAACTTTGTTGATGGATCCGTTACGAAGCTCTCCCCCTATATCTCAAGGGGATGCATCTCTACCAAACAGATTTTCCAGTCCGTATTAGATCAAGGATTTCATCTAAATAAAATAGAAAAATTTATCCGGGAACTTGCCTGGAGAGACTACTGGCAGCAAGTCTGGATCAATAAAAAAGAAGGCATCAACCAAGACATAAAACGAGAACAGCCGGATGTTCAAAATCAAGAGATGCCGAAAGCCTTAATTAATCTGGCAACAGGCATCCATGCCATTGATTTAGCCTTGAAAGATTTCTATGAGACAGGCTACCTTCACAATCATGTCCGAATGTATATTGCCTGCATCGCCTGTAACATCGGAGGAAGCCACTGGAGAGAACCGGCCAAATGGATGTATTACCATTTATTGGATGGGGACTGGGCAAGTAATGCACTAAGCTGGCAGTGGGTATCGGGTGCTAATGCCGGTAAAAAGTATTATGCTAACCAGCAAAATATCAATAAGTATTGTTATTCCAATCAGAAGGGTACTTTCATGGATGTAGAATACGAAAAGTTCTACAGGATGGAAATCCCGTCGGTATTACAAGAAACGGTCATTCCTAAATTAAAAACCCCATTACCTAAAAAGCAAGAGATTCAATTAGATCTTTCGCTGCCTACCCTGATTTACAACTGGTACAATCTAGACCCAAAATGGCATCAAAATGAGAGAGTAAATCGGGTACTACTTCTTGAACCCTCTATTTTTGAAAAATACCCAATATCAAAAAATGCTGTAACGTTTATGTTGGGGCTTTTAAAGAATATTCCCGGGATTCAGATATTTGTGGGTGAGTTTAGCGATCTCATCGAAAAATATCAGACTGAAAACGTAATTTATAAGGAACATCCGCTCAACGACTATCGGGGAACCGAAGAGCCTCGTGACTGGATGTTCAGCGTGTCAGGATATTACAAGTCTTTCTTCGCATTTTGGAAGCAATGTCAAAAAGAACTGAAGCAATGGAACCCACCAACCTTGTTTGGCTAAAACGTGATCTGCGAACACAGGATCATGCACCCTTCCGAGCCGCAGAAAAGGAAGGAGCTACCTATCGAGCTATTTATATCTTTGAACCCTCCATTATAAAGCATCCGGATTCAGCACTGCGGCATCAACAATTTATTTATCACTCCATCAGTGAATTAAATGAGACACTAAGACTATATAACCGAAAGATTAATATTTTTTATGGAGAAGCATTAGAAGTATTCGATTTTCTTACCTCCAAGTTTAATATTCAAACGGTTTTTTCACACCAGGAGACCGGAGTCGAATTGACCTGGCAGCGAGACAAGAAGGTCAGTTATTTCTTTAAAAAGCAAGGTGTTCTCTGGAAGGAATTTCAACGAGATGGAATCCTGCGCGGGATCACCAATCGTAACGGCTGGGACAAGCACTGGTTTGTCACGATGGCTCAGCCTGTGATAAAAAACAACTTTTCAACAACGAACTCCAGTCCGATTGACCACCCGTTCCCTCTTCCGGAGGATTATCAACAGAAATTAAAAACTTACCCTTCCGACTTCCAGCCGACAGGAGAACAGAATGGATGGAAATACCTGCGTTCTTTTGTCGAAGAGCGAGGCTTCCATTACAATAAATATATTTCCAAGCCTTTGGAAAGCAGAACATCAGGAGGACGGATCTCCCCTTACCTCGCTTGGGGCAACCTTAGCATAAAGCAGGCATATCAGTACATCAAAAATCATGAAAATTATAGTGCTAACAAGCGTGCCTTCAGTGCTCTACTAATTCGGCTTAAATGGCATTGTCACTTTATTCAAAAATTTGAAGTAGAATGCGAATACGAACACACTTGCATCAATCGAGGGTATGAACTGCTTCCTCACGAAAGCGATCCTGAGAAACTCAGGGCATGGAAAGCGGGAGAGACAGGGTTACCTATGGTAGATACTTGTATGCGCTGCGTTGCAAAAACCGGTTGGATCAACTTCCGAATGCGTGCTATGGTGGTTTCCTTCTTGTGCCATCATCTGGATCAGGACTGGCGAGACGGAGTTTATCATCTGGCGAACCAATTTTTAGATTATGAGCCTGGCATCCACTATCCTCAGTTCCAAATGCAGGCGGGGACTACGGGAATCAATACTGTAAGGATTTATAATCCCGTAAAACAAAGCCAAGATCACGATCCTGAAGGAATTTTCATTAAAAAATGGATACCTGAACTGGCCAACGTTCCAAAAGGGCATATCCATGAGCCCTGGAAAATGACAGATATGGAACAGGCATTTTGCGGAGTCATCATTGGGAAGACCTACCCCAAACCAGTAGTCGACCTTCAGGCCAGCGGAAAGCATGCCAGAGATAAGATATGGGGCCATCGCAAAAATCGGGCAGTAAAAGAAGATAGTAAACGAATTTTAGCAACTCACACCCGAGCCAAATAATCTATTTCAGTAATGCAGCTAACAAAAAAAGACATCCGGAGTATGGAGCACAAAAAACGCCTTAATATCATCAATTCTATTACGGGCATCAAGCCTGCCAACTTGATTGGGTCTATTTCAAATGATGGGCAGACTAATGTTGCTATATTTAGCAGCGTGGTGCATCTGGGAAGCCAGCCGGCACTGTTGGGATTCATTATTCGCCCAACCGGTAAAGTGCCAAGACACACCTACGAGAACCTGAAAGAAACGGGCTGCTACACGATCAATCAAGTGCCAATCAGCATCATCAAAAATGCACATTACACTTCAGCCAAACTGGAGCGTGAAGTATCAGAATTTCAACGAATGAACTTAAAAGAGGAGTATCTGTCAAACTTTAAGGCTCCGTTTTTAAAAGAAAGCCGACTAAAAATCGGAATGAAGTTTGAGCAGGAGATTCCAATTGCTATTAACGGCACTATGCTAATTATAGGTACTATTGAGTTGTTACAAATTGATGACGAAGCGGTAAATGAAAAAGGATACATTGACCTTCAAAAGTTAGATACGGCAGGAATCTCCGGGCTAAACTCCTATTATTCACTTAATTTCCTGGAAAGCTTCCCCTACGCTCGAGAAAATGAAATCCCCGATTTTGGTGCATAAGAAGTCTCATCTACCCACCAAAATTTGTGTAGTATGTGGCAAGCCATTTACTTGGAGAAAGAGGTGGGAAAAGGACTGGGAAAAGGTTAAATATTGCAGTGAGCGATGTAGAAGGAACAAACAACCAAAAATAATTTAAGCTAAAAAATAAAAATAGCTGCTCTTCTTATTCTTCTTCTAACAAACGGTGGTTAGCTCACAGATTTCCCTTCGGATTCTAACTTGTTAATGGCTGTTTGGAGTTCACGCTTAAGTTTTACCTGTCGATCTCTTGCGTATGTTCGGTGCTGTTCGTATTCCAACTCTACCTCTTCAAGCCTTTTGCGGTGCAAGACAGTCAGACGATTGCTGCGGAAATACATGGAATAAGCGAATCCGGCAACAAGTATCAGAATAATAATAATGGCCCAAACTATCATCTGATAACTTGACTTTGAGAGAGATAGCCCAAAAAAATTGATGGAGCTATTCTGTGTTAAACTGTCGTTCAGTTCTCTTTGAAACTGATCGGCTTCGGCCTTTAACCTGCCAACAACTTTCTGTTCATAACTCAACTTGATTTTAAGATTGGAAATTTCCTGATTTTTTACGCTTACAGAATCAATGACCAAAGCCCAGAACTGGTCTAATCTCGTTTTGGGGATTACTTTATAATGTTCATAAGTCTCGGTGTCCCTAATGAGATAGTCGTATTCTTCTTGTAAAGATTCTTGTGCATTCGCACTGAGAAGTAAAATGATGGGTAGGATAAACGATAATGTCAGTCGTAAGTTTTTCATTTAACAATAATCACAATCGAATGGAAAAGAAATGCAAAATCAGTAATATGAACTTTTTGAAGTTATCAAGATACAAATTTGGGTATTAGCAGCAAAGCAAACAAAGGAGATTATAAAAAGAGCCCCTCTCTCACAAAAATATTAAGAATAACAATGAAGATTTTAGACTGAAACTTGTGAAATAAGAGGAATCTATTTTATCAAAAAGTCAGATAACAGGTTCGATTTATAATTCTCATAAAATCAAGATATTATGAGGGAGTAATCACCAACTTACCTGCCCAAAACATAAAGCATTCTACCATGTGAGATTAATGCTGACATAAATGTTGGATAAGAATTATACGGAATGTTAAACTCCTCCGCAGTTGCTCTAACAATTTTAGCTATTTTTCGATAATGCACATGACAAACATTAGGAAATAAGTGGTGCTCAATTTGATAGTTGAGGCCACCCGCATACCAAGAGAGAATCTTATTTTTATGCGCAAAATTACACGTAGTCTTTAGTTGGTGGACGGCCCAGTTTTCCTCTATGGTGTCCGATTTGTTTGAGTCTCGAAAAGAATTTTCCTCCATTACGTGAGCAGGCTGGAAGATAATTCCTAAAGTAAATCCGGCAACGTAGTGCATTAAAATGAATCCTAAAATTATGTGATACCAGGGAAGAGAAACAAACAATAATGGCAATGTCAGCATATACGAATAATAGAGAATTTTTGTGACAATTAACCAAATCCAAGCCCTCGTCACACTCTTGGTTTGCCTTTTCAGCCAACCTTCTCTGGTGTAGTCTACAAATTGAGTGATGTCCTTCACAAGGATCCAACTCATCGTCATGAGGCCGTAGAGAAACCATGCATATATGTACTGCCACTTGTGGTATTTTTTAATCTCCGAGTACGGATTCAGCCTCAGTACCCCTCCTTTTGGTGAGATGTCCTCATCCATCCCAGCAATGTTTGTGTAAGTATGATGCTTTAAGTTGTGCTGTATCTTCCAGTTGGTAGCATTGCCGCCCAGCAGATTTAAAGAATAACCAATGAGCGTATTAATCCACCTTTTCCGAGAATAAGCACCATGATTGGCATCATGCATCACCGAGAGGCCAACGCCGGCTTTCCCCAGTCCCATTAAAAAAGCCATCAAATAAAAAAGCCAGACAGACTCCACAACGCCAAGTAAGAACATGAAATAAGGGCAGAGATAGAGAACAAACATGAAGATGGTTTTAATGATCATTTCAGGATTAGCATACCTTCCGGCTTTATTATTCTTTAAGTATTCATTAACCCTGCTGTTGAGAATCTTATTAAACTCCTCGTGAGGGTTGTTTTTAAACTTTAAAATTCTCCTCTTCACTTCTAATGCTGACATAATTTTTTTAATTAAATTCAAAATTAATCAAAAACCATCTCAACGTAGGTTAAAATTTTGAATAATTGAATCTTTTTCTAAAACTTATGAACATGTCGCCACACTGGTCGAACCTTCTGAGCCGGATTACAAAATACACCTAGAGAAGGTTACTGTGAAAAATTTCTTTTTTAGACAAAGGCCCACCCTTTCATTCAAAATTTTTTTACATCTGAGAGTGGCGGGAAGTTTGCCGTAAAAAAGCCCCTCCCGTGATGCAAGGGCTTTGTTATGATAAAGAAATCAGCTACTTGAGTTGGTAGGCGTACACTTCTTTATCAATATGATCAGCAACCCATAGTGTGGTACCGTCCGACCAGATACCGGTGGGATTTTCATTTTCTCCGGCAAGGTCAAACTCCTTAGCAGCACTGCGTATGCCTTTGGCCAGCGTGTAAGCGTAAATTTTAACATCCCTGGGATTACCTGAATCATCATCATAATCATCTGTGACCCATATCGTGGTGCCGTCCGACCAAAGACCGCCACCTTCGTGGTCGTCATTCTCCTCAGCACGGTCAAAATCTTTGGAGGCATCTCGTACACCTGTTGCCAGCACATAGGCATAAATTCTAGTTTCGATGGCTGTAAAATTACCAACAGGTACCTCTACAATTACCATTACCCAGAGTGTAGTACCATCCGACCAGAGTTGATAGGGTTCAGCATTCGACTCTAGGTTCAGGTTAATGTCTTTGGCGGCATCACGTGCGCCTGTAGCCAACGTGTAGGCATAGAATTTTGGTCAGACACATCTGTATCCCAGAGAGTGGTGCCGTCCGACCAGAGGCCCCAAGGATCATTATTGTCCATAGCAAGACCAATGTCATTATCAGGCAGGCGGTCAC
>JAPPDO010000369.1 GCA_028821635.1 Ekhidna sp. | reverse complement strand
CGCCGCAGCCAACCTGACCGCCCCCACTGCCACAGACAACTGCGACGGGAAGGTCCAGGCCACTACCGATGTTGTCTTCCCCATGACGGCAAGTGCCACCGTCACTTGGACGTATGAAGATGCTGCGGGCAACACCGCTACACAGACGCAGCAGGTAACCATAAAAGATACCACGTCTCCGGAGCCGAATGTTTCGGACTTGCAGACGTTTACCGAAGGATGTCCGATCGCCGCAGCCAACCTGACCGCCCCCACTGCCACAGACAACTGCGACGGGAAGGTCACGGCCACTACCGATGTTGTCTTCCCCATGACGGCAAGTGCCACCGTCACATGGACGTATGAAGATGCTACGGGCAATACGGCTACACAGACGCAGCAGGTGACATGCCCTTTGGGTGCGGCAGACCATGCTACGGAATCATGGGTCTTCCCCAATCCTTCGGGACGTTATGTGGAGGTGCGGTCTTCTGTAAGGGGGACATTCAAAATACTGAGCCTCAGCGGGAAGCCATTATTGGAAGGCACTGCCAACACAAGGTTGGACATCGGCTTCCTGCAAAGCGGGCTGTACCTGGTACAACTGTCGAACGGGCGTTTACTGAAATTTATAAAAGAGTAGACTTTTTTACGGTGTTTCACTGATCAATTGATGACATATTTGAACCGTTGGAGAGATTTTTAATGCTGTCAATGAAATTTCTGAATAAAACGAATGAGAATCCGTCTGATACAAGATTTTAAGTATGATTAGTTGTGTATTAAAATAATGGATCACAAAATTTTGTTCGACTTTTTTCTCTATTTTTGAACATAAGAAAGAAATAAGGGTTATAATTGAGCATATTTTAACAAAATTTACATTTTAATGAACACAACACTCTTAGCCGACATTGTGGAGATCTCAAAAGATGATCCCGTTGCATTTACGTTTTTTACAGGCTATATGGTCATGTTTGCTGCATCTGTCTTCTTCTTTGAAAGAAGTAGAGTAGATGGAAAATGGAAGACCTCACTTTTAGTGTCGGGTCTTATCACAGGTATTGCCGCTGTGCACTACTATTACATGAGAGATTATTATGCGTCTACCGGTACTAATCCCACTGCACTTTGATATACTGACTGAACCCTGACGGTTCCATTGATGTGCGTTGAATTTTACTTACTCACTAAACCTGCCGGTGCTAAGGTTGGTTGTGGGGCAGACAGGAAACTTAGGTATTAACCTTCGGTCGCACTATATTCCCAATGAGCAAATGTGTGTTGGCATTGAAACTAATCTGTTCCCGGAAGACGGAAGATTGGTTGAGAAAGAATTTACGCTCAACATCCATTATTTTATCGAATTGGAGGAAGTTGTGAGCTTTTATCCGCTACTTGGAGCAGGCTATGAAGAAATAAAAGAAGAGGGAGAGTGGAAAGATGGCTGAAGGGTGCTTATTGGAGGAGGTTTGCATAAGAATATTGGCCGATTTGCACCCTATGCTGAGTATATTTATGGCGCAGGTTTTGAAAGTCAGGGGATTTTTATTTTTGGCACATTCCTTATATTTAGTTTAGGAAAAGGGAAGGAAAAATAATTACTTATCTAATGACCAATTACGAAGATTTAATTACGCCCGTCAAAATAGCAGTGCTGAAAGATGTCGAAGAGATGGAGCCTACACACGCACAAGTATCAGGGACAGACCTTGTGGTCATTAAATATGGCAAAGAAGTGTCCGTTTTGTACGGAAGATGCCTGCACAGAGGAGCCCTGCTTTCGGATGGATTTATTGACGAGAAAAACCTAATCTGCGGCCTTCATAATTGGGACTACCGATTTGATACCGGAGTGAGCGAATACGCACCGGATGAAAAACTAAGAAAATTTAAGCATGCCATCAAAAAAGGAGATCTGTTTGTTGATAGAGAAGAAATCCAAGCGTTTGAGGATAAAGAAATTCCACCCCATTTTAATGAAGATGAATACTTAGGGAAATATCAGGATAGCCATCCGGAGCCATCAGAGCCGTTTAACCGTTACATACAATCACTTGCAAAAAATGGATTAACTCAATTTGGGCATCATGGTCAAACCGCCGCCATGGGTGTGGAGAGAGGTTCACTCCCTAGTTGGGATGCCATACAATTTCTGCCTGCTCAGCTAAGTAAAAAGCCGCTATTGGACGATGAGCATGTTGATTCGTGTGTAATCATCGGTCCAAATGCAAGGAAGCCGTTGAAGTTAGCTATGCCGCTATTTGTTTCGGACATGTCCTTCGGGTCTCTCTCCAGAGAAGCAAAACTAGCCCTCTCAAAAGGAGCGGAGATGGTCGGGACGGGTATCTGCTCCGGAGAGGGTGGAATGCTGGAAGATGAGCAACAGGCCAATTCAAGGTATTTTTACGAGTTAGCATCAGGAAAATTCGGCTTTGAATGGAACAAACTAAAGAAAGTTCAAGCCTTTCATTTCAAAGGAGGTCAAGGGGCAAAAACAGGAGTAGGAGGACACCTTCCGGGACACAAAGTGGTTGGTGAGATTGCCCGAGTAAGAGGTATAGAAGAAAGGAGTCCGGCCATCAGCCCGGCAACTTTTACCGATTTGCACGCCGCTCAGGAGTTTGCGGCCTTTGCTGATACGGTGAGAGATGAGACGGGAGGGATACCCGTCGGATTTAAAATTGCTGCCTCAAGAATAGAAGAGGACATTGACTTTGCACTGGAGGCCGGTGCTGATTATCTCATCTTGGATGGCAGAGGCGGAGGAACGGGTGCCGCACCTATCGTGCTTAGAAATCATATCAATGTGCCAACCATCCCCGCTCTTGCAAGGGCCAGGAGGCATCTAGATAAAGTCAATGCCAAGAGCGTGAGTCTAATCATCACAGGGGGTCTGCGGGTTCCTTCGGATTTTGCCAAAGCAATGGCGATGGGAGCAGATGCAGTGGCTGTTTCAAATGCGGCACTCCAGGCTATTGGCTGCCTGGGGATGAGAGCGTGCCATACAGATAACTGTCCGGTTGGAATTGCAACGCAAAAGGAAAACCTGCGGTCCCGATTGATCGTTGAAAAATCCGCAGAAAGACTGTCCAACTTCTTCCATGCGTCCACTGAACTAATGAAAGTGATTTCAAGAGCATTGGGACATAAGGCATTGGCAGACATGAAGATGGATGACTTATCCACATTCGATTATAATACACATAAACTGACAGGCATTAAATATGCAGGAGTAAACCCATGACCACGATAGTAGACATATTTTTAATTGCGTTAGCCATTTATTTGATTCTTGGCGTATTCTATAGCATTTATTTTTACGCAAAAGGAGGCATACAGATTGATAAAAGAGTAAAAGGAGCTCCATGGCATTTTAAGTTGATCATTTTCCCGGGGGTGGTGCTTTTCTGGAGTATATTAGTGAAAAAACGAATGAAAAAATCATGACAAGAAGTTTAAGAAAACGTCATTTGACGATGTGGTGCATCATTACCGGACTACTTGCTATTCTATTGGTATATGCTCGTGCTAATGTGCCTGTATTTAGTGGTGACATACAAAAAGTGGAGAAAGAGAAATGAGTACATTTTATACTTCCATACTTTGGAATAAAAATAAGAAGAGGTACGATCTGGCAGTGGCAACAGGGGTGGTGAGTTTTATTGCGTTGTTCACGCTTCTTAATTTGATACTAAATCCCGAAGTTACCTTTGAGACAAACCTACTCAGATCTTTCGGCTGGCTCTCTATTCTGTTGCTTCACATAATACTTACGATTGGCCCTTTGTCCAGGCTAAATCCTGCCTTCAATATTGTGCTGTACAATCGAAGGCATTTAGGTGTCATCATGTTCCTTTTGGGATTGATTCACGGTGCTTTCAGCATTATGCAGTTTCATGCTCTGGGAAATATGAATCCTATTCGATCTGTATTCCTGTCTAATGTTCAGTACGGATCGATAAGTTTTTTCCCATTCCAAACACTTGGCTTTTTGGGTTTGTTGGTGCTTGCATTGATGGCAGCAAGCAGCCATGATTTCTGGCTGAAAAATTTGGGGTTCAAGACCTGGAAGGCACTTCACATGATGGTGTATGTAGCCTATGGGCTGCTGTTGATGCACATTGTTGTGGGAGGTCTCCAAAATGAGACAAGTCCGGTTATCTTCGGCATCGTTATTTTCGGCTTTCTGACCATCGCTTCACTTCATTTACTGTCCGGATTAAGAGAGATTAAAAATGATACAAAGGTCATTGCTTCAGGCGATTTTATTCCGATCTGCACAGCGGACGATATTCCGAAAGATCGAGCCAAAGTATTTACTATTAGCGGCGAGCGGGTAGCAGTGTTTAGGTACGATGGGAAGCTTTCTGCAGTAAACAATGTCTGCCGTCACCAGGGAGGCCCGTTGGGTGAAGGGAAAGTAATTAACGGATGCATTACCTGTCCGTGGCATGGTTATCAATACCTTCCTGAAAGCGGTCAATCTCCACCTCCCTTCACGGAAAAAGTGGAAACATATCATTTGAAACTTGAAGGCGATCAGGTGTTAATCAATCCAAATCCAAACGAACCGGGCACAGTTGTAGACCCAATAAAATTATGAGCAAAAATGTAGATAACGATTTTTTTGTAGGATGGACAGGAGAAGCTCCAAAAAACTACACATCAAAAGGAAAATCATTCTTCTTTGGAAGTTTAATTCTAATTCTTTTGGCCGGAGTGCTATTCGTAACTAATCAAAAGCCGTATGAGAAGAGCGAATACGAGTATCAGGTGATTCAGGAATTGTCCGGATATCTGGTACAGGATCCGGTTTGGGGCATTCGTATTAAAGAAGATGGGATGATCAAAACCATCCCGCTAGTGGGATATGGAAAGAAAGGGCCGGGATTCACACTTTCCAAAATGATGGAGAATCACAGCCTAGGAGAGGGCACGAAAGTCACCCTGAGAGGCCGGCTAACCCACTTTCAGGGTAAGTATTTGATGGAATTAACTGAATTGAAAAACAGTTTGGTTTCTTCCGGAGATGTAGTGATGTTGCTGGATAGAGAGATTTCTATGAAGGGGATCAAAGACCTGGAAGGCGAAATTGTAGACCCAAAATGCTTCTTTGGGGTAATGAATCCCGCAACAAAAGCAGTGCACCGAAGTTGTGCTATTCGCTGCATTTCCGGCGGGATGCCGCCTATGTTAGCTATTAGAGAAGATGGACAGTTTGTTGACTATTATTTCCTGCACGGTAAGGATATGCAATCCATCTCACAAAGTATTCTCCCATACGTAGGAATTCCGGTAAGAATTTCCGGCCAAGTGGCTACTTATGATGACTGGAAGTCAATGGTTATTGATCCTAAAGAGTTGCGACTCTCATTTTTAAAAGAGAAAGAAACAAGTCTGGCTCTCTCGGTTTGCTACTAGGTTTCGGATACACTATTTTCTTTTTTCTACAGTGACCCAAGTTTTATCAAATCCGATAGCGTTTAATACTTTATCTCTATCTAAAGGCTCAGGCTGTCTTAACCTAAGAATCAAGCTGTTTTCTGGAACCTCTTCTATTATGGTGAATTGTGAACCATGCGGCTGCCATACAAATCTTTTATGGATTGAGTTTTTATCAAACCCTTCAAGATTTCCACGTCTATTCCAATGGAATTCAAATAATTCAGGATCGTATCTAATGGTATCAAATTCAAAGACAGCTACTTGTAATAAATCATTTGATTTCACCAGAACAACTGTTCTCAGATTTTTATATCTTTCTCTTACAAATGAAACTCTTTCATTCCAAATTTCCAAAACCTGACCACCAATAAGATTGGGATCGTCAGATATGTTAATTGTGCCACCATAAGAATAGATGGGAGAGTTTCTCCCCGAGATTAATCAGACTGTGTTGAGACTTCGGAAGTCTTTAACTCCGGATTTGACTGTCTTTGCTCCCCATGCCGTATTTCCTAAAACAACGTCATCAAGACCCACATTTGATGGTCCCCAATCTGCACCAATACAATATGCAAAGATTTCTTCCCATTCCGATCCTTCTAAAACTCCTTTTCCTTTAGAAGCAAGAAGGTACACGATCTCTCTACCTAAAATGTATGGGAAATCAGTATTAAATTCATTTAATGGATAGGGGGGGGAGGATTTATCCACTGTTCTTAATCTTGGTGGTTGTTTATTCATTAATGCAGGCTGTATTTTCTAATCGCCGCCTCTGAGAATAGGGGCATGATCAGGTGAAGAAGCAACATAAGGTAACAGCTTTTTAATAACTGATTTAGCCATATTAACTGGAATAGCATTTCCTGCTTGTCTCCTGGCTTGTCCATCGCTAACTACTATTTTATACCAATCCGGGAATCCTTGCAATCGGAACATCTCTCTTGGTGTCAATCTTCTTTCCCCGTTTACTAGCAGATAATTATAAGAGGCACCGGCTCTTAATGCGCATGAAAAAGGATATGAACAAATATTGCCTGATTTATTTTCATGCCAAATGGCTGGATAATAAGAAGATTTATGGCTGGATTGTCTCTTTTTTCTTATGTAATCGGATGCAAAATACTTATCGTCAACGGTGCTTTCCAGAATTTCTGTAAGTGGTTTATATGGCTGTGTTGGCTTCGGAAACGTGAACAACATTGGTTGTTGATGTCCAACGATCAATACTCTTTCGCGCTTTTGAGGCAATCCATAATCTAAGGCATTTAAGATGCTACACTGCACAAAGTATCCTAAGTCTTTCAGAGATTTCAGAATAACCTTTAAGGTTCTCCCTCTGTCGTGGCTAAAAAGTTGCTTAACATTTTCAAGAATGAATGCTTTTGGTCTCTTCCCCCTAATAATTCTTGCAATATCAAAAAAAAGTACTCCTCTAGTATCATTCAGTCCTTTCCTTTGTCCAATTATACTGAAGGGTTGGCAAGGAAATCCGGCTAATAGAATGTCATGATTAGGAACATTCTTCTCATCTATTTGAGTAATGTCCCCGGATGGACGTTCACCAAAGTTTGCTTCGTATGAATCTTGACAATGTGCATCAATATCGGATGAGAAAACACATTCCGTTTCAATTTCAAATGCTTGAGCTGCTGCTTCAAAAGCTACTCTAAAACCGCCAACTCCACAAAATAGATCAATGAAGCGAACTTTATCTTTCATGATGCTGCACATCTCTCAAAGTTCATTAATTTGAGCATAACAATAAACCAATTTTCAGTTGAACTGACTTTTGACTCCTCCCGAACATGAGATTATTCAAAACAAGCTATGCAAAAAACCATTAACGATGGTTGGACTTCAGTAAATCCATGACCGTCTTTACGGGATTGAAAGTGATCAGAGGGACTTCCACGAAGATAGTATTCCAATCAGCCATGCTTCCATTCCAAAGACCGGGCAGTTCCATGGCTTTAATTTGTTTGCCCTGATATGATTTTTCAGTGATAAAATCTGTATCATTATCCCGATACTTCAAAAGGTCAAACTTTTCACCCTTGTAATTTTTGAGGCCGCAAACAATATCTACCGGATTAAAATGTGTGGATTTTTCAAAGATGGTCTGTTGTGCAGTATTCGTTTGGTCAACTTGCGCAGTCTCTACGATTTGCAACGATTCGATCCCATCGGATATGATCCAAAAAGGACCTCCTCCTGTATCTCCTTCATTTTTGACCATTCCACACACACGAATCGGTCGGTTTAAATAAGATGACACTTCCTCAGGAGAGAAGTCTCCTTTAATTCCCATCTCCGATAGCAGCTGTCTTCCCTCACTTACAAGCTCTTCACCGCCCTTGGCTCTTTCCATAAGGCTGAATGTTTTCTCCTGATATTGCAGCAACACTCCTGCCAGAACCTTCTTATATCGGATGGTTGTCTCTTTCAGTCGATCCGGCACGACGTTATCTATATTCTTGATAAAAATAATATCCGCATTGAGCTGATTTAGGTTTTCCAGCAAAGCACCGTGTCCGGCAGGCCTGAAAAGAAGTTTCCCATTCTCATCTCTAAATGGCACATTTCCCATATCTACTGCTACAGTGTCGGTAGATTCTTTCTGAGTGCTAAAGTCTATTTGGATATTTACTTCAGGATAGATTGCCCTGGACTCCTCAACGTGAGCCTGAAAGTTTTCCAGATGAGCGGGCGAGACGGTGAAGTGGATTTTTACAACTCCTTCTTTTTGGGCGTATCTCACTCCTTCTTCTATATGCTCCTGAGCAGGGGTTCTGGCATCATCGTCATAGCGGTGGAATCGTAGCAGTCCTTTTGGAAGAGTTCCATAGTTCAGGCCTTTTTCTGTCAATAATGAAGCAATGACCTCAACATCTTTATTCTTTAATGCCTCGTTGAAGGACCCTCCATTTTCAGACTCAAATGACTGTCGTAAATCATCAAAAAATGCAAATTGCTGTATTTCTTTGAAGAAGGCTGCTACGGTCTCCTGCCCTTGCTTCCCTTTTGAATCTAGCACGGTAAATAGATTTTTGAACATCCTAGAAGCAGCCCCGGAGGCCGGGACAAACTTTAAGACTTCAATTTCCGACGCTTCATATCTGTCAATGGCATTTTGAATCATTTCTTCTGACAGCCGTAAGATACCATGGTCTACCGTCGCCGGAGAAGTGATCTTCAAAGCCTCAAATCCTCGTTTAAACCTTTCAAGCTGATGTTGTAACTGTTCTTGAGAAATGTCCTTTTCTTTTAATAGTGCGTAATCCGGTTCTTCAAGTATCATAGGGTTAGTTTTATAATTAGGTGTTATTTATTTAATCACAGGTAAGTGATGAATTTTTTATCGTGAATTTACTGCATTTTAGTGATGCTCCCGAATAAGAAGGCTCGGCCGGGCTGAATTATAAGCTACACTCGGGAAAGGAGTACCTTGAGCATACACGGGAGAGGTTCTGCTACACATACTTAGAGAAATTAGATAGCACAGGATCATCAGAAAGACGACTGCGGTGGGTTTAGATTAGAAGACAAGAAAATTAGGCTGTTTATGCAAAAGGTCTCGCTACATTACTCGGACTTTATTAAGAATGGTAAGTGCGATGGAATATTATTTTTAGCTTTTATTCAGTCATTTATGTATGAATTAATAATACCGGTTTTATTTTTTCCCAAATAGCCTGCCATACCATTTTAAGTGTCTAAGTCGTTCAATTTCGGCTTTATTCGCTTGATACTCTTTCTCCTTATCTGCCAACGCTGATTCAAGTTGATTAGCATGTGCTTTTGAGTCGGATAGCTGGCTTTTCAAAATCTTCAATTCTTCGTTAAGCTGCTTATTTTCACTTCCAAACGCTTCTGTTTTAGTTGAGAGCTGTCCAATTAAGGCGTTTTGTTTCTTTATTTTTTGTGATTTTTCTAAAGTTTCTTGTGAGAGGTGCTTCACCTTCTTCCGGGCTCCTGCAAGTTCTTCTCTTAATTGGATTTGCTCATTAAGTGAGCTTTTGAATTTATTACGAAAGCCCCATAGTCTGGTGCCATGTGTAACGATGAATCGTTCAACGTTTTCAGCTTCAAGGTCGTTGCGAAACGTTAACGCTCGCCTGAAAAAGTCGAAAGCAGATTTAATATTTCCCTCTCCAAATTGCTCTCGTGCCTTTTTATAATAAAAATCAGCCTTACCTGTATTTAACTGTTCGGTAATTAAGGTGTCCGGTGTTTCATTTTGCGCAAACTCCAATACTTTTGGGTCTGTCTTAATGGCATATTGATTGAGCGGCGTTTGCAACTGTAATCCACTGAAGGAGGTACAGCGGCTTAATGCAACATAAACCTGTCCGGGCGCAAAGGCTCTGCCCAAGTCGGCAATCACTTTTTCAAAAGTTAGCCCCTGACTTTTATGTACCGTAATTGCCCAAGCTAAACGAATGGGAAACTGCTCAAATGTTCCAATGATCTCTTCTTCAATCTTCCTCCTCTCCTGCTTGTAAGTGTATTGTATGTTCTTCCACACCGCCCGCTTAACCTCAACTTCCGATCTGTCATCAAAAACAACCGTTATTGAATCCTCTTCAAGCTCTTTTATTTTACCAATCTTTCCATTGAAGTAACGCCTAAATTCGCCCGTATCATTTTTGATAAACATTATTTGAACGCCCACCTTCAATTTTAAAAAATGGTCTGTTGGTTTATATTTATCGGAAAAGTCTCCCGTTACATTAGCTTCAAATGTGTAAAGCGGGGTTTTAAGCTGGTTTAGCTTTGTAAGATTAGTTTCATTGACAATTTTATTATGTGTTGCCAAGATGATATAGTCGCTGCCGTTGCCTGAAAAAGCAGGATTGTACTTAGCATTGAGCGTTCTGAAATCCGCCTGACTAACCTGGTTTACTCTGACACGATTTAAGAGGTCAATAAACTCCTGCTCCTTTTGTCTGTATATCTTCTTTAATTCAATATAAAGCGGTGTATTTTGCTCCATTACTTTAGCACTGAAGAAAAATGGCGTTCTGTAAAACTGAGACAAAATTGTCCATTGTTCATCGTCAGCAATAGGTGGCAGTTGGAATGTGTCGCCAATTAATATTACTTGAACTCCTCCAAAAGGCAAATGAGGCTTTTCCCTGAATACGCTTAGGATTCTGTCAATCACATCCAACATATCTGCCCGAACCATTGAGATTTCATCAATGATTAAGAGTTCAAGGTTCTTGATGATCTCTTTTTTGTCTTCACGATAGCGAAAAGTTGTATAGATCGTTTCCTTGCTTTCGCTTCCTGTCGCACTTGTTCTTAATCTTGAATCGTCAGGCACAAATGGGCCGAAGGGAATTTGAAAAAAAGAGTGAATGGTTACGCCACCTGCATTAATGGCAGCAACCCCTGTTGGTGCCAGAATTACTGTATTTTTATCAGTCGTATTTTTAATATACTTTAAGAAAGTGGTCTTGCCTGTTCCTGCTTTTCCTGTCAGGTAAACAAGTTTGTCAGTATGCCGGACAAATTCAGCCGCATTATTGAATTCAACGTTGTTCTTATCAAGTGCTATGTTGTCTATTTTGACAGTCATTTTTTAGCTTGTGCCTAACCATTGGTTTTGTACTGACCTCTGTTTTATCTCTCAGATTGCTGGTATTAGTATATTATATTGTCATAAGACTGCCAATATTAAAGTTGTTTTTTTCATTTTACGTTCCTCAAAAGTTGTTATGCTATGTGTTATTTAGTTGTATCGTTAGCACGAATTAAAAAGCAATACCCTCTCCTTCTCGCATATAGATCACTTTTTTCTAATATACTGACGGAGTGCATTTGTTCTTTTTTCAAAAGTCAAATCGTTATTCTCCTATACTTCGGGCAATCCGTACCAACCTGATAATTGTAAATAACATCTTTTTTCAACTTTTTCTTCACCTCTTTTTGGTGACCACCACTTTGCCAAAGAAACACGGAGTAAGGTTCCTTCAGGAATTTTGCTTACCGGCTTCTGGAATCTAACGAATGAGATATTTCTCCAACCGATTGGATAACGGTATCTTACTTTTTTATCATAATCTTTTCACGTTAAATCTCTATCCGGAATCCAAAACCCAACACTACTATTCGGGAGTTCTCCCCTTCTGGAAATAAATCCCGTGCCTTCCCTTGTCCACCGTAATTTATTGTCAAATAAAATTTCAACACTCCCCCTCCAAATTTTGACCTTGAGCTCCTCCTTTAAATGCTCAACCATTTTCGTTATCGTTAGGAACGAAAACTTGTATTCTGCTGAGTTTATCAAAATATCCTCAACGTGCGGCGGCTTCTTCTCCCGTTCCGAAAAAGTGATCGTGTAAACATCACCAACTTTGAGTTTGGTCTTAGCAGATTGCTGATGCCCTTTAGCACTGAGTAGTCTTACAGAACGTCCGTCAGACAATACTCCACCTACACAGGCAGCACTTGGCATGTGGGTTTTTGCAACAATTATTACCTCCACTACAAGTGAATAATTTTATGGTCAGGTTCTTCAGGTCCGTCGGTAACAACTAACCTATGGCAAGTTTCAGACTTCTCTTCCATACAGAACAGTTCAACACGATAAAATACGATTGTAAAAAGATTCATTTAGTATGATTTTCTCGAAATAAAACCCGTTTCCTTACCAAACAAATCAATGGTATTTAAGCCTTTTGTCAGTTCACTCATCACTGATTGTTGGGATTTGATCCTTTTTTCTGAAATAATATGTTTTAATGAAATTTCTTTTTTAGAAAGCTCCTGACCGATTAGTTTGCTTCTGTGACACTCCTCCGGCTTAGATTCACTGCACATGATCGAAAGTTTAATTCTCTTCTCATTCGCCGTAGTCAATCGTCTTAAACCCTCTTTAAAGAAGTCTTTTTCTCTAATTAAGTCATAAACAACTTTTCCGTTAAAATCATAACAACTTCTATCTTCCGGCAGTCCACCAAGCGTATCGCCAATGAAAGCGTATGTGATCCCATTATTTTTTAATGCTAATTCAAGTGCAGCCTGATTAAACGGGGGATTCCATTTTGAATAAGGCTTTGAGCGGACATCAAGAAGATATTCAATGTCAAAGGACTTTAGTGCTGCAATGAAGACTTCAATCTTCTTGTTGCCGTATCCTATTGAGTATATGGTTGTATCTTCTATGGTATTAATGTGTGAAAGCCGTCTCGCCTGTCTCCGGATGACCTTAAGATGGAAGAGGTGCAATCGTGTGGGGTATACCGGATTCGAACCAGTGACCCCTGCCCTGTCAAGGCAGTGCTCTAAACCAACTGAGCTAATACCCCATACGCCGCCAAAAGTATGAATAATTCAAAAGAAAAACCTCGAATGATAAGCCAATAAGGCTTTATTGTAACTAAATCCAACGTTGAGGCTCAATACGAACTAATTGATTGGGCTGATTTGTAGGCTTTGCAGACCTCCAAGCGGTGATTTCAGACCATTCCCGGCCTTAGTCTAAGCGTAGATTGTATCTACGCTTTAATATATCTCGTTGCTTTTTTA
>JAPPDO010000122.1:4568-13086 GCA_028821635.1 Ekhidna sp. | reverse complement strand
TTAAGGGCGGTTCAGGAGATGCTGGGGCATGAGTCCATTACTACTACTGAAATCTACACTCACCTTGATCGAGATTACCTGCGAGAAGTTATTGCACTATATCATCCAAGAAGTTGATGTATCCATTTATCAAATCCGTTTTATTTCTTCTCCCTCCGGAGGCTGCGCACAAGATTACCATCACGTTCTTTTCTTTCATTTTAAAAGTTCCTTTTTGTAAAACATTGATAAGAAGACTTTTTAATTATGAGAATCCCAAACTTGAAAAAGAGGTCTTTGGTCTGAAATTTAAAAATCCCGTAGGTCTTGCTGCCGGATTTGATAAAAATGCTGAGTTGATTGACAGCTTTTCTAACCTTGGCTTCGGGTTTATCGAAATCGGCACATTAACGCCAAAAGAACAAACCGGCAATCCCAAGCCAAGACTCTTCCGATTACCTTCTGATAAAGCACTGATTAATAGAATGGGCTTTAACAATGAGGGAATAGATAAGGCTATTAGTCGTTTAAAAGTCAGGAAGTCAAACGTGATTGTTGGTGGTAACGTTGGCAAGAATAAAACAACTCCAAATGAAAAAGCATTGGATGACTATTTTATTTGCTTCAAAAAGCTATTTTCATACGTTGATTACTTTGTTGTAAACGTGAGCAGCCCTAATACTCCCGGCTTGAGAGCACTTCAGGAAAAGGAGCCTTTAATACATCTTTTAAAGTCATTACAAGAGGAAAATGCTAAAAAATCCTCTTCAAAACCTCTTCTGCTAAAAATTGCTCCTGATTTAACCCGCCCCCAATTAAATGATATAATCGAAATCACCTGTGACCTTAAACTGGACGGACTTGTTGTTTCCAATACAACGACAGACAGAGATTATCTTACCACATCCAATAGAAAGATTGAGAAAGTCGGAGCCGGAGGTCTCAGCGGCAAGCCTGTCTTTAGTAAGTCCACTGAGATGCTGAGATATATCAGAAAAGCGATTCCCGATATTCCGATAATAGCAGCAGGAGGAGTTATGTCAGCTAATGATGCGCTAGCAAAAATAAAAGCCGGTGCCACGCTGCTTCAAGTTTACACGGGGCTTGTCTATAAAGGCCCCGGCTTAATCAAAGAAATCAATAAGGCAATCGTTGAATCTGCTTGACGAACCCTTAAAACTCTACTACTTTTGAGCTGCAACTCATGGCGAAGAATACGTATAAGGACGAGCCCGAAAATAAAGAAAAGAAGCTGATTAAAATTAATTTTCTGGCTAACAGAAGATTTCAGCTTTTTATCGGTTTCAGCCTCCTTTTGATTTCCATCTTCCTCACTGTTTCCTTTATTTCTTATTTCAAGACAGGTCAGGCAGATCAGAGTGTGGTTGAATCCTACACGAGCACTAACGTGAAGGAGTCGGGAGGAGAGGTTCAAAATGCTTTTGGGTTAATTGGAGCTATCTGTGCCTATTATTTCATTTTTCTGTGGTTTGGCATTGCCTCTGTATTGATCCCTCCATTGCTTTTTATCATGGCCTACCGGATCCTCTGGCTTAAATCGCTAATACCTATAGATCAGGCATTTAATTTTACTGTATTTTATCTCCTTTGGATAAGTATGCTGATGGGATACCTGTTACTGACCCTAGAAGAGTTCTCCTTCCTCGGATACTTTAGCGGGGGCATTGGATATGAGTTAGCAATAATCGCTCAAAGTCTAATGGGTTGGGGTGTAATCTTATTTCTGGCCTTTCTATTCATTGTTTTCAATATGTTCTTCTTCAATATCACACGAATTCCTGCTCTAAGTGGTATTGGAGATCAAATTCTTGACATGATTGGTAGCATTAAAATCTCATCTCTCAAAAAGACAAAAACGAAGCACGACATTACCTCTATTATTAATCAGGTTCGGAGAGAGGTTGAAGATGAGGAGATAAATAAAGATGAGACTGAGACATGGGTGGTAAAAAAGATACCTCCAAGAGCGCATAAAATAAAGAAAAGCCCTAAATCAACCTCTGAACTCGCTATTAATCCTTCGCAATTTGAAGAGACTCCCAACTTATCCAAAGAGGCAAAAGAAAAAATATTTGCCCCTAAAGTAGAGCCTGCTTCGCCCCGACTACAGATTAACAATGAGGCATACGAACTTGAACTAAAAAAAGAGCCTAAAAAATCTAAAAAGGCGGAATTTGAAGATTTACCTTTTGAAGCAGAGCAAAAAAAGTTTGAAGAAGAAGTTACGGAAGAAATCCTTAACTATGACCCCACATTGGATCTTCCTCAATATCAATTTCCTAACCCTTCTCTGCTGGAAGAATATCCTGAAAAGGATGTGAAAGTATCCAAGCATGAGTTGGAGGCGAATAAAGACCGGATTATTGAAACCCTGATCAATTTCAAAATTGGAATATCTACCATTAAGGCTACCATTGGCCCAACAGTTACACTTTATGAAATTGTACCGGAAGCAGGAGTAAAAATCTCAAAGATCAAAAACCTGGAAGACGACATAGCATTAAGTCTTGCTGCGCTTGGCATTAGAATCATTGCGCCCATTCCGGGCAAAGGGACAATCGGCATTGAGGTGCCCAATAAAAACCGTGAAATGGTCGACGCTCGGTCTGTCATCACAACGAGCAAGTTCATGGAAAGCAAAATGGAGCTACCCGTCGTATTAGGGAAAACCATTTCTAATGAGGTCTACGTTACCGATCTGGCTAAAATGCCCCACCTTTTAATGGCCGGAGCAACAGGGCAGGGTAAATCAGTAGGGTTGAATATTATGCTGACATCACTACTCTATAAAAAGCATCCCTCGCAGCTTAAATTGGTTCTAGTCGATCCCAAGAAAGTTGAACTAACACTTTTTAATCAGATCGAAAAGCACTTTCTTGCTAAACTTCCTGATGGCGATGAGCCAATTATTACAGATACATCCAAAGTAGTCAACACATTAAATTCACTTTGTATTGAGATGGACAACCGATATGATCTGTTAAAAAGTGCAGCCTGTAGGAATCTAAAGGAATACAACCAAAAATTCATAGAAAGAAGGCTCAACCCCACTAAAGGCCATCGATTTCTTCCCTACATCGTTTTAGTTATTGATGAGTTGGCAGACCTTATGATGACTGCCGGCAAAGAAATTGAGACACCGATAGCTCGATTGGCTCAGTTGGCCCGTGCAATTGGAATCCATTTGATAGTTGCAACACAAAGGCCCTCAGTGAATGTGATCACAGGAATTATTAAAGCTAACTTCCCAGCCAGGCTCTCTTTTAGAGTAACCTCCAAGATAGATTCCAGAACCATTCTGGATGCCGGAGGTGCCGACCAACTAACAGGCATGGGAGATATGTTACTCTCAATGGGTTCGGACATCATAAGACTTCAATGTGCCTTTGTGGATACCTTAGAGGTGGAAAGAATTTGCGAATTCATTGGAGCGCAGCGCGGATACGATGAGGCTTATCTTCTGCCTGAATACTCGGGAGATGAAGAATCAGGAGCCAGTGAAGCAGACCTTTCTGAACGAGACACACTTTTTACTGATGCGGCCAAGCTGCTTGTGATTCATCAGCAAGGAAGCACTTCATTGATACAACGTAAAATGAAGCTAGGTCATAATCGTGCAGGAAGATTGATGGATCAACTCGAAGCCGCAGGAGTCGTAGGCCCTTATGAGGGGAGCAAAGCAAGAGAAGTGCTCATACCCGACGAACAGAGTCTGGAGCAGTTATTATCAGAAATTGAACTGAAATATTAAAAATATTTTGACTTTATGAAGAAGCTAATTATTATTTTCTTGATATTTTTTAATCAAAGTGTACTGGCTCAGTACGATCCGAAAGCCTTGTCCGTACTTGATGCTATGAGTGCTAGGTACAAAAATTTAGCAGCTTTTAAAGCGAACTTTTCTCAAAAGCTCACTAATAAATCTGCCGGAATAGATGAGACCATCACCGGACAAATCACGGTAAAAAGTGATAAATATGTGCTTTATGTAGCCGGGCAGAGAATCTTTAACAATGGCACGGATATCTATACATATAATCCTGAAATAAGTGAAGTAACAATTAGCTCCTACGACCCTGAAGAATCCGAAATTAATCCGGGCAATGTATACGATTTGTATAAAGACGGCTTTAAGTACGTGTGTATTTCGACAGAATCAAACGGAGACAGGATAATTGACCTCGATCCCGAAAAGCGAGATAAAAGCTATTTTAAGATAAGGATGACCATCAACGCTAAAGATGAGTTGAAATCGTTTGAAATTTTTGAAGACACCGGCAATAGATATTTGTATTCAATAGAGTCTTTTCAGTCAGCCTCATTACCGGACAGCTATTTCACATTTGATACCGCAAAATACCCCAACGTCGAAGTTATTGATTTCAGATAAATCAAGTTTCAAAAAAAAGCATATCTTTACGGAATTATGGGGAGACCCAAGTATTTTTATTCTTTTTAATATTTTTAATGAACATTTTTGTAGCTAAGCTTAACTATGCAACTTCGGAAGATGTATTACGTCAAGCATTTGAAGAATTCGGAACAGTAGATTCCGTTAAAATCATTATGGGCAGAGAGACCAATCGATCAAAAGGGTTTGGTTTTATTGAAATGCCCGATGATAATGAAGCAAGAGAGGCTATTTCCGGCCTTAACGACTCAGAATTAGATGGTAGAACCATCGTTGTTAAAAAAGCCAACCCTAAAGGTGGCTCTGACGGCAGATTCTGAGATTATTATTTGATTAAGAGAAATTGCTTGCGCAGAACTCTTCTGCGCAAGCATTGTTTTACATAGCCATTACAGACAAATAAAATTTTATTGATTTGGCAAGACCTGCAACGAAACCCGTAAAACTCAAAGATGGGTACTACATAGAGTTAAGACATAAAGGCGAAAGAAAAGGTATCAAATTAAGAAGCGATACGATCCCTGAACTACATCAATCCATCAAGAAATATGAAAAAATCTATGATGTTCATTTTTACGGGGAAGTAAAGAAAGGCAAGGTTATTAACGACAAACTTCCGGAGTTCAATAACTAACGTTTTTTAATCCAATCCACAAGCACACAACGTTGCCTCAGGCAGTAAGTATGTCTACTACCGGGTAAACTTATTGCTCAATGAAAAAGACAGCACTTTTTAATCAAATAAAAAAGAAAAAGTCTTTTTTATGCGTTGGCCTTGACACGGTAGTGAGCCGAGTCCCTGAACATCTCCGGTCAGAACCAAATCCAGTCTTTGCATTCAACAGGCAAATAATTGATGCTACAATAGATTTTGCGGTAGCTTATAAGCTGAATACTGCCTTTTACGAGGCTGAGGGGGTTCAAGGCTGGGAAGCACTGCGTAAGACGATCGAATATATCCCTAAGAGTGTATTTACTATTGCCGATGCCAAGCGCGGAGACATCAGTCATACCTCAAAAATGTATGCAGAAACCTTCTTTGATTTGATGAATTTCGACTCAATTACTGTGTCCCCATACATGGGATCAGATTCGGTGAGGCCATTCTTAGATTTTGAAGGCAAGTGGGCCATTATACTTGCTGCCACGAGTAACGATGGGGGTAAGGACTTCCAAGACCTTGACGTTGGCGGGCAAGAGCTTTATAAAAAGGTGATTCAAACCAGTATGAACTGGGGATCAGACGAAAACATAATGTATGTAGTAGGTGCTACTCGTTCGGGGGCTTTGAAAGAAATTAGAAAAATAATACCCAATTACTTTCTGCTAATTCCCGGAGTCGGTGCGCAGGGCGGAGATTTGAAAGCAGTTTGTGAGAACGGGCTAAATAAAGAATGCGGCTTACTCGTAAATTCATCAAGAGATATTATCTATGCTGATGCGTCAGAGAATTTTGCGAAAAAGGCAGCTCTGCAAGCCGAAAAAATGCAGAGACAAATGGCGGAGCTACTTTATTGGATTTAGAGTGTCACATATCGCTCCAATCTGTCAAGTTCATCGGCATCCACATGTTTGCCAATCGCTTTCCTGAACTGCTCAATACTCTCATACGGCCTGTATTCTTCAAACTTACGAAGCAATTCATCGCCTACACCGGGGATTGCAAGAATTTCTTCTTTTGAGGAAGTATTTAAGTTTACGGGCACGAAAACATAGTTTTCGTATGCAGCTAACTCCTCCTCCGAGACATATTTTCCTATCTCTCTCCTAAATTGCTTAATGGAAATGTAAGGACGGTACTCCTCAAACTCATGTGCCATCTTATCTCCCACTCTTGGTATCATCTTGAAATCTTGCTCATCGGTAGTGTTCAAATTCATGGGCAGGAAAATTTTCGCTTTTGCCTCATCAAATTGCGCCCCTCCAACTACCTCTTTCAATACATTCAAAAAAGCAGATGGACTCAAATAGGGCCTTCCACTCATTAACTTTTCAATACCGACTTCATCCAAACCCAAAGAAATCATCTCTTCTTTTGTTGCAAGATTTGGGTTGAGAATTTCGGCTACAACAGATTTCTCAACAATTATAGCAGATGCTTCCCCCGCTTGTTCTTCACCAACTTGGTTTTCAGTCGAGGTAGAAGAACATCCATATAGAAGGATAGCGGCATTAAGCATTAGAATACTTTTGTTCATTTTAATTTATCTTTTGATTTTAGTTGTAATAAATGAAAACCCATCAATCCGACAGGTATGAGTATGCCGGGGGGCAGGGCAGGTAATGCCCCGGACAAAGACCTGACAATCAACTCATCAGTTGCAATTTCAGCATACATTTCAAGTTCAAACTCCCAGTTGCTTTTCAAATGCAAAAAAACTCCAAGTACTCCGGATAAAATCGTGATTGAATAAAAAAATTTCACCAAAATCACTAACCTTGATTGAATCGTTAAACTAACTAAACCCAGCATTAAGGATATCAGAGGGAAGAATTGCCAAAAAGAGTCATAGTGCCCGACTAGTACCAGTTCAAGTATTAAACCAACGTGTAAAAACAAGAAAATCAGCAATGCCGTTTGATATTTCTGATTTTGGTTCTTTCCGAATAATAACATTATGATAACATGAATTTGACACAAGGAAAGTGTGATCTTTTTTTACAAAAAGAAAGACAGACTTTCAGTATATCAATCTATTGAAATTCAATCTATTTTACATAAAATCTGCCATATTATCAAGCATTAAAACTATCATCTAAATTAGAAGCTAGATTGAATTTACGTAAATTAATCAGCTACCAATGTTGTTTGCAGTCTCATGGGTTCGCCTTTGCTGGTAATTTCTCCATTTTCAAGTACATATACATAATCAGATTTTTGCGCTACTTTCATTCGGTGAGTTACCATTAAGATTGCTTTATCCTTTTTAGCTCTTTCAATCACATCCAAAATAAACTGCTCCGTTTTTCTATCCATCGCCGAAGTCCCCTCGTCAATTAACAAGATAGAAGGGTTTCTATACAACGCCCTGGCAAGTCCAACCAACTGTTTCTGCCCCCCGGAGATATTAGCCCCTTCTTCTCCAAGCAAGGTCATATAGCCTTGTGGAAACTTTGAAAAAAACGGATCAAATCCATTGTCCAGACACCAATCGGGTACTTTTTCCAACTCCTTCGGATTTTCTGAAAGGGCAATATTGAAAAGAAGGTAATTGTTAAAAATCTTAATTTCCTGCGGCATAACTCCGATTTCCTTTCGATAAGACTCCGGATCACAGGTTTGAATATTCTGGTCGTTTACTGAAATACGTCCGGAGACCGGCTCATAAAAACGTTGAAGAAGTTGGAGAATGGTGCTCTTCCCTGCCCCACTCTCACCTAGTAAGGTTGTGACCTTTCCCTGCTTTATTTCCAGATCAATATTCCTCAACAAAGGCAATGAGCCGGGGAAATGGAAAGACAGATTTTCAATTTTCACCAACGCTATCCTGCTGACTGACTCACCTCCCACGTTTTCAGTTTCCAGCCTTGTGAACTCTTCCATACGATTAAATGCCACCTTAGCCTCCTGTAATTGAATATTAAAAAGTGCCAGCCTTGTTAATGATGGCCCTATCGTACCGGAAAGGGATAAAACAGCCATCATTACGCCTAGCAGGAACTGATCCGTGATCACAAGATAAGCCGAAAATGAAATGACGGAAATCATTAATAAAAGCCCTGTAAGTTCTGTTCTGAAGTTGAATTTGATTTGAATCTTTCCCAGATTGAAGATGCTGTCCTGAAAAATCCGATAGAACAAGGCAGTAGACTCATGAAAGAGATTGATTGTTCCGGTTGATTTAATCTCCGATATGCCGCTGATTACATCTATGTAATTGCTTTCATTCATGGCGTATTTACTCATAACTTCTTTTTGGGCCGAGATAATCGGCTGGTTCAGTTTCCAAAGAATGAGTAAGTACGCAGGCAGAAAAGCACTAACCAACAACCCCATCTGCCAGGAATAAGCCCACACTCCGATAAGTGAGATAATGACTACCAAAGCCTCAATGATCATATTGCCGACTAGACTGCTTACGACCGATTGAATCCTTCCGGTATCAT
>JAPPDO010000122.1:0-4558 GCA_028821635.1 Ekhidna sp. | reverse complement strand
CATTCATTCGGGCGATCATCTCACCAATTTTCTTGGAGTCAAAAAATGGTTTAGGCAATCGAAGCAATGATTTGAAAAAAGAGCTAATCATTCGATTGTTAAAATCCCTGCTTTGGGTTATCAAAAAAGTGGAGCGCACCAGACCTAAGCCTGCCTTAGCCAAAAGAACAAATCCAAACAGAACTAACCCAACCACTAATTTTGTGATCTCTTTGGTCGGGAGTATTACATCTATGAGTTTTTGCGAGAAAATAGCTGTAGCCAGAGAAAGGATAGCTATCAAAACACCCAGAAACAGAGAGGCTGTAAGGATGTCTATATCTTCTTTGATCCATTCGATGATTTGAGCATATTTTTTCGATTGATGAGTGCTTCTTTTAAAGCCTTGATTAGGAGTCAGCTTGAGCAGAGACTTGGATTGCCATACTTCTTCAAGCTGCTCCCGTGTCCACAAACTGACCCCTTCCGCAGGGTCACCTACGATAAGTTGGTCACCTTCAAAGCCAAAGAAGACCACATAATGTTGCAGTCGGTTTTCGAGGATCACGTGCAAGATTGCGGGGTGATCAAGTTCTTTAAGATTATCAATTCCCTCTGCTTCTAACCCCACAGCATCAAAGCCCAGTTGCTTTGCTCCCTGATACAAGCCCAAGAGTTTTGTCCCTGTCTTGGTGGTGCCTGTAATTCTCCTAATCTCATCCAAAGATGGATTGCCGTGATGAAACCGTATGACTGAGGCAAGGCAGGCGGGACCGCAGTCGGACTGACCTTCCTGAAGAGTAACTATTTTATTAAATTTAGATAGCTTCATTACTGTCGCAAAACATCTGTAATAGCTTCTATTTTCACTTCACCCTTAAAATGCTTCTTTAATCTTCCGTTACGATAAATGAGTGTCTGAGGCACACCGCCTGTAAATGCAGCCATCACTCTTTCAGGGGTAGATTTGAGGTAAAAGTCGGAAAGACCGTATTGGTTCAAGAAGGTAGCTGCCTTTTGCTCCGGTTCAAATGAAACAAGCAGCAATTGATGTTTGGCAAACTGATCAATGTGCTTATTGATCTCCTGCATCTCCCACTGGCAGTGTTCGCACCCGCTGTTGAAAAAGACAAGAATCGTTAAAGGTGCGATATGATCTACAGACTGACCCAGTTGGTTTAGCAACTGAGAAAGATCGTTTTGGGCATGCTCAATAGCTTTCTTTCTATTCAGTTCCTTTACACTGACGTATCCCATCCACGCAATGGCCAAAACCACCAAAACCCCAAAAATGATGATGACCTTCTTCTTCATACTAAGCAGTGAGATTGATGCTCAAAAAAGTGATGAATACAATCCAGGTGACTAATGCCGTACCATACACAGGTATGGTAAAGTTGAGCGCATCTATGTAGTTTTTTTTAAGGATTCTTTTGACCCCGATTGCCAGGACGAACATATAGGCTATTTCAAAAAGATTGAGCGACTGTAGCGGGAAGATCAGCCAGCTTTCAACTTCAACAGCTTCAAAGAAATTCAATAAGGAAAGAGGCTTGAAGTATTGTACATCTAACAGACTGTAGTCCGTATCAATAAAACCAAACCAAATCAGTGTGATGAATGAATGAATCAGCCGGACAAATTCGGCAATGAGCACGACCCTAAATATTTCTTTGAAGGTATTTTTGTAGCCAAATAAGATAATTGCGCATAGAATCCAGAGGGTTATCAAAGTAAATTTAATGGTAAAGATGATCGGCACAAAGATATAGTTAAGCCAAAGCCATTTATCTCTATTTTCAAGAAGTGAGTAAACTCTATCAATACTAAGTTGACTGTTGAGATGATCGATAATTACTTCATCCGTTAGTATGTACTCTTGCATCATGAAAAAAATAACTGATGAGATAATTATAAGAAAAAAGAATAATAAAGGATTTCGTCCTTCCATTAAGGTTTTATTACAGATTTAAGCCCTCTAGAATCTGTCTATAAAGCCAATATACGGCTAGAATAATCAAGATTAATCGAAGGACATTATCAATCTTTCTTTTCACTTTCTCGAAACAAACTTTCTAAAAACAATGAGAGTCAATAGTCTGCTAGACTATTGACTCTGCATAATAACTGCATCTTTAAAATAGTCGATAAACTCCCCAAGCAGCACAACCTACTGCAACTGGAGTAGCGACTACCGTAAACAAAGAGGCAATACCAACACCGGCGCAAAATCCATCTACAAAATTTCCGCCTTCAACTACTTCCATTTCTCTTAAATACAATTCTTTCATTTTCGTCTAATTTAATTTCCTTAATTATTTATTTTCAAAATGTATTTTTTACTTAGGCAACACGTGAATCTCCACTTAGGCAAACTGCCACAGCAGCGATTAAACCCACTGCACCAAACCAAACACCAATGCCTACAGCAATACCACAAGCTTCGTCAGCACCAATTCTACCACCTTCCGTAGCTTCCATTTTCTCTAAACTTAACTCTCTCATTAAAACAAAAAATTTAAAATGTTAGACCTCACTTACCCGAAGTGAGGTTTGGGAACTATGCCTTTTAGCAATCATCAACTTTAGCATAAACCTACTCATCCCGGTTCTTAGTTCCTTTATGTGAACGACATTTACCCATTATTGGGGGTTCTTTGGTTTTTTTGAACCTTTGTTTTCCGTTAAATACTTCCATCAATAATCGCTAATAATAAATCAAAGTTAAATATATAACGTTTTACCGGGAGAATGGTTTCATTTAACACCCAAAAAATATGATTAAGTGAATTTTAAAAGATAAATGGTTGGTAAGATGGCGTAATTGACCCAAGCCCACTGATCTTTTAACTGCAAGAGGTCTTCCACTCTTTCTATGCTTAGCTGTTGGAAATGGTCTTTAAAAACAGAATCGGTTATAATGAAACTTTGCAATAAAAAAGATACTACACTAGCTGTTAAAATAAGAACCGGAAATAAATAGAACCTTTTCACTTTAAGATTTGTAGACTCACTCACAAGTAACACAGACGTTCAACTATTCTAATCCAATTTTTTAAAACTTCAAAACTGTAGACCTTAAATAAAAAATTCAGGCTTCATGATAAACCATTTTGCAAAAAAAGAATGATAACTCCAAGCTAATAAGTAACAGTGACAATATAAAACGTGATTTTTTATCACTTGCCGGCAAATAGCAGATTTATACCTTTTTAAATAAAAAACCTCAGTATCTACTTGATACTGAGGTTATGTGGGAACATTAGTGTTTACTATCTTGCTTTTTACTCGTATTCTTTTTAATGAGAAACTCGTAACACAAAAAAGATAAATTCAGCACCAGTAAATAAATAAAGGCCAAATTTCTGTCTATAAACAATAATCCAAATGTAAGAAGTCCAAGAAGAAGAAATAAGCGTTTAGTGTTTTTAGCCATTGTGTTGTTTTATATTCAAATCTCCCATTTTTAGCTTACTCTAGCTTGATAAAGATACGTAAAATAAAAGAGACCACCAAAATCAATTTGAGCGGTCTCTTTCTTATTATATCAGGAGTTATTCTCTTTCATGTATCCAATAAGGCTGAATATACCTGTTAGCAGAATAGATACACCCGTAAGAAAAGTTGTAATTTGAGATTCAGTAAAACTCTCTTCATTAACCGTGTTCAAATAGGAATGGATAAAAACACCCATGCTTATACCTGATAAAGCAAAAAGTGTTACAATCCCTGTTAGCTTTCTTTTCATGGTTTTAGAGTAACCCAAATATACATGCTGTTCCTGAATATATTATCTTAACCGCCATCACTAATCTATCATCTTACCAAAAGCAGTTTTCAACAGATATGACCTAATCTCTTCAACAAAGTCAGCATTTAGCTCCGGGATGATGATTTTATCACCAGCTAATTCTATTGATATAGCATCTTTTGAAAAACTAATTGAATCTATCGTCATGGGTGTGAGATGTTTTTCTTTACCAAAAAGAGTTTTTTTGATGAGGAGGTCATTATCATTTATCTGGATATAAGGAAATATTCTTCTTCTTTTAGAAAAAGTAAAAACCGTAGAAAGGAATATCACACTTGCAGAAACTAAACTTCCAATAGCATCATCTAAATTCCCGATGAGGAAATGGAATACGGATAGACCAAATATGAGTAAAGAAATGAAATAAAACAGCACCTTAAATGATTGTGGGTGTAACCGAGGACCAGAAACTAAAATTGACTTGTAAGGCATTTTTTATTAAAATTTATACAGAAGGGATAAGAATATCCCTTCAATAAATTATCACATGGTATGGTGCTGCACGTTAGCAGAGGATTGCGCCTCATAAGACCTTTCAGGTAAACCATCTGCAATTTCTATTGCAGCACATACCAAAGTGGTAGCCGCTGCCGCATATCCAAGACCTGGAATTGCCCATGCCCCAAACATCATTGCAACGGACGCATAAGCACAGATTCCACCACCTTCCACACGTTCCATTTGCTCTAAATTTAACACTTTCATAAAACAAAAAATTTAAAATGTTAGACCTCACTTACCCGAAGCGAGGTTTGGGAACTATGCCTT
>JAPPDO010000347.1:8064-13293 GCA_028821635.1 Ekhidna sp. | reverse complement strand
CACAAACTACACCTAGAATGGATATGCTCTTAAAAGTGAAAGTATGCACTCGGGAAGTCAAAGTATGCTCTTGATAGAGTCTGGGGTAGTAAAATGAACCCCTGTTAAATCTCTCCGAATTTGTCTTTGTAGCGTTGCAGTTCTTGCTCTAATAGTTTGATGGTTCTTTCATAAAGATTTTTAATATCCTCATTGATTGGGTAATAATTTACATGGTTTACTTTATCAATTTTAGTAACAATTTGAGAGTTATGATTATTTTGTATTAAATACTTTTCCGCATCAAACGTTTTGAGGGTATCAACGGAAACACCCAAAACATCAGAAAGCTTTTCTAAGGTATCTTCTTTGAGTTGAACCTGACCTTTTTCTATGTTAGAATAGGCCGGTTGAGAGATTCCCAACTCTTGGGCAACGAAGTCCTGCGTAAGGTTTTTGAGTTCCCTTATTTTCTTCGCTCTTATTCCATTTTGATCCTTTACCATAATCAAAGCTAATAAATTATTATCGGATTGTTATAAGATATTAGGCAAAAAGTTTATTTCTGATTATTGAATTGAATTTCTTTGCGAGCAATAATAAAGCTAAAACGGAAAAAATATGAAGCGGCCAACTATTTTATGAAAAGAATTTACGGCCGTCTATCAAAATGACTATGACAAGAATGATAACTAAAAGCAACATCTTCAATATTGCTGGCAATGGTAGTATTGAGTGTTTCTGCTCAACCTAAAATAAAATTTAGGTACGCTCTCGGAAGCGGTCAGGCGTGGATATTAGATTCTGCTGCCAACGAGAGTGCTTTTAGAGCAGATGTCCGTGTTTAATGTTTTATTTATAGAAAGGCAGGGAGTGGGAGACCGCTTCCTGCTTTTTTTTGATTGATGACTCCTTCACTAAATCTCTCCGAATTTGTCTTTGTAGCGTTGCAGTTCTTGCTCCAATAGTTTGATGGTTCTTTTGTAAATTATTGCTTACCGAACTATTAGACTAAATTGGTTAAAACCTAAATTGCATATTGTGCTTGAACAGACTTTTAAAAATATTGATGATATTCTTTATAAAGATGCTGGAGCAGATAGTGAACTGGATTATATTGGACAAACCTCATGGGTACTGTTCCTCAGATATTTAGATGACTTGGAAAAAGACCGAGCAGACGGGGCAGCTTTACTTGGTAAAGGCTATGTATTCATACTAAATGAAGAATATCGCTGGACAAATTGGGCTATGCCTAAAGATGCTGATGGAAAGTTGGATTACAACAAGACCAAAACCGGTTCGGATTTAGTCGAGTTTGTAGATTTGAAACTGTTCCCGTATTTGGCAGGATTCAAGCGGAGGGCGGAGAATGCACAAACCATTGAATACAAAATCGGTGAAATCTTCTCCGAACTCAAGAATAAGATTCAAAGCGGCTACAACCTTCGGGAGGTTATTGAGTTAGCCGATGAGCTGCCATTCCGACGAACAAAAGATAAACACGAACTAAGCCATCTCTATGAGACTAAGATCAAGAACATGGGTAATGCCGGTCGAAATGGAGGACAGTATTATACCCCAAGACCACTAATTCGGGCGATGATTAGGGTCATTAATCCTCAGATTGGTGAAAAGATTTATGATCCGGCTGTAGGAAGTGCCGGCTTTTTATGCGAGGCTTATCAGCACCTCTATGATCGAATGGAGCAAACGACTGATAACCTCAAAATACTTCAGAAAAAGACGTTTTTTGGCAAAGAGAAAAAGAACCTAGCGTATGTGATTGGAATTATGAACATGATCCTTCACGGTATAGAGGCTCCCAATATTATCCATACCAACACGCTGGGTGAAAGTATTAGAGATATTCAGGAGAAAAATCGTTATGATGTCATCCTAACAAATCCGCCCTTTGGAGGGAAAGAGCGAAAAGAAGTACAGCAAAATTTCGATATCAAAAGCAGTGAGACCGCCTTCCTGTTCATGCAACATTTTATAAAGTCATTGAAAGCAAGAGGGAGATCCGCTATTGTGATTAAAAATACCTTCTTGAGCAATACCGACAGTGCATCTGTCTCTTTACGAAAATACTTACTGGAAACCTGTAAGCTGAATATTGTGCTGGATATGCCCGGCGGTACCTTTTTAGGTGCAGGCGTGAAAACCGTGGTGCTGTTCTTTAAAAAAGGTGAACCAACGAAGAAAATATGGTATTACCAACTTGACCCGGGACGCAACATGGGCAAAACCAATCCATTGAATGATCAGGACTTAGAAGAGTTTGTCAGGTTATCTGCCAAGCAAGAAGAAAGTGAAAAATCATGGACAATACAAGTCGGGGATATTGATGAAAAAACGATTGATTTAAGTGTGAGAAATCCGAATAAACCTGAGGACGCTCCTCTAAGAAGCCCGGGAGAGATATTAGATGAGATGGTGCAACGGGATGAGGAGACGAGTAAGATTCTTAATTTAGTACGGAAGATGATATGAGAAAAATGTCAGAAACAAGATTAGCAGGAGTTAAGGATAGACGGAATTTAGAAAAAGAGTAAACCAACATCCTGCAAATCCCGATACAGACAAAATGAGAGATGATATGAGGCAAATGTCAGAAACAAGATTAGCAGGATTTAAGGATGGACAGGATTTAGAAGAGGAGCAAACCAACATTCTGCCAATGCTACTATTCTGCAAATCCCGATACAGACAAAAGGAGAGATGATATGAGAAAAATGTCAGAAACAAGATTAGCAGGAGTTAAGGATAGACCGAATTTAGAAAAGGAGCAAACTAATATCCTGCAAATTCCACTATTCTGCAAATCCCGATACAGACAAAATGAGAGATGATATGAGAAAAATGTCAGAAACAAGATTAGCAGGATTTAAGGATGGACGGGATTTAGAAGAGGGGCAAACCAACATTCTGCCAATGCTACTATTCTGCAAATCCCGATACAGACAAAATGGGAGATGATATGAGAGAAGGGTGGGTTATAACCAATCTCGGAGAAGTCTGTGATGTGCAAAGGGGTTTGACATATTCAGGAAAGGATACTGTTGATATTTCAAACAGCATTGTTCTGAGGGCTACAAACATTGACCTAACAACCAATAAACTTATTTTAGAAGAGCTAAAATATTTGCGAAACGATTTAGCCATTGATGATAAATACAGAGTACAGAAAGGTGCCTTATTAATTTGTTTTTCAAGTGGTAGTAAAGAACATCTAGGTAAAGTAGCATTCATCGAAACTGATTTGGGTTATTATTTTGGAGGTTTTATTGGTCAGATTGTTCCTAAGAGTGAGATCGACCCAAAATATCTATTTTACAATCTAATAAGCGAAGACTACAAGAAATACATCAATAGATTAACTGATGGAGTAAATATCAATAATCTTACATTGACCGATTTAAAGAAATATCAAATCCCCCTTCCCCCTCTTCCCGAACAAGAACAAATGGTCTCTGTCTTGGATTCTTTATCTGCTGAGTTGGGGCAGCTTCATCAGTCATACTCATCGCAATTACAATCTCTTGAAGAACTGAAAAAGTCTATTTTGCAGAAGGCGTTTAGTGGTGAGTTGACTCGGGAGAAGGTGTCAGAAACAAGATTAGCAGTATTTAAGGATGAACAGGATTTGAGCATAGCCGCAGAGCCTTAATCTGTATATGAAAAAGAATGACCTTACCTATCGAATCATTGGATGCGCCATGAAAGTGCACAATTCATTGGGACCCGGATTTCAAGAGGTAATTTATCAGCGTTGTTTGGCTATTGAGCTGGAGCGCGCCGAATTAGGCTTTGAAAGGGAAAAGGAACATACGGTTTATTATGAAGGCATAGATGTAGGCACCCGCAGGGCTGATTTTGTCGTAGCAGACAGCGTGGTGGTGGAATTGAAAGCACTTGTAAAACTTGAAGATGTGCACCTGGCTCAGGCTAAGAATTATACCGTTGCGTATGATTTCCCTACCGGATTATTGATAAATTTTGGAGGTAAGAGTTTGGAATACAAGCTATTATTTAATCCAAAATATAATTCAGATAAATTCTTTCATGCTGTAAATCCCGATTCCGACAAATGAACGAAGCACAAACGGAACTCGATTACATTGAACCGGCTTTGAAAAAAGCGGGCTGGGGAGTAGTGGAGGGAAGTCGTGTGCACAAGCAGGTTTCAATTACTCAAGGCCGGATCATTGGCCAAAACAGACGGTCACAGCCGCTCAGGGCTGACTATATTCTTGAATATAAAAACAGAAGAATAGGCGTTATTGAAGCTAAGGCCAGAGATAGCTACTACACTAAAGGAGTGGGACAGGCGAAAGATTATGCAGACAGGCTAAATATCCGATATGCTTACAGCACCAATGGTTTGAAAATCTATGGGATTGATATGGAGAAGGGGACTGAAGGAGATGTGGAGCAGTTCCCTTCACCGGATGAACTGTGGGAAATGACCTTCCCCTCACCGAAAGAACGGTACAAAAGGGAGATAGCAGATTGGAAAGAAAGATTATTCAGCGTACCGTTTGAACACAGAAGTGGTTGGGATCCGAGATACTATCAGGACAATGCAATCACAAAGGTTCTTGAGGCCGTAGCGGAGAGGAGAGACCGTATTCTACTCACTTTAGCTACAGGAACCGGAAAAACTGCAATCGCCTTTCAAATAGCATGGAAGCTCTTTCATGCTAAATGGAACCTGCAAAGGGATGGTCAAAGAAGTCCCAGAATACTATTTCTGGCAGATCGAAACATCTTGGCAGATCAAGCATTCAATTCCTTCAATGCTTTTGATGAAGATGCGTTGGTTAGAATCGCTCCGGATGAAATTAGAAAAAAGAAGAGGGTACCTAAAAATGGCAGCATTTTCTTCACTATTTTCCAAACATTCATGAGTGGTCCCGGTGAAACTCCACACTTTGGTGAATATCCGGAAGAATTCTTCGACTTCATCATCATTGATGAGTGTCATAGGGGCGGAGCAAATGATGAGAGCAGTTGGAGGGCTATCATGGAATACTTCAGTCTCGCAGTCCAGCTTGGCTTAACCGCCACGCCTAAAAGAGATGTAAATGGAAATACTTACAAGTATTTTGGAGACCCGATTTATAGTTATTCATTAAAGTCAGGAATTAATGATGGCTTCCTTACTCCATTCAAAGTCAAGGAGATAAGTACGACTATTGACAACTATACTTTTACCGAAGAGGATGAGGTTGAAACCGGAGAAAT